>CAYRIE010000055.1:0-9013 GCA_964424215.1 uncultured Pseudobdellovibrionaceae bacterium | reverse complement strand
ATCTCCCTCATCCATCCAGTCAACGATGTGCAGAACCAGCTCCCTAAAGTTGAAGTTTTGGTGGCGGTTTCTGAAATCCTCGTCGTTTTCCATCTTGGCCTGAAAGATCTCAAGAATCTGGTTGCGTGTGGCCTCTGAGATAACCTCCGAGGCTGAAACCATGTCGGTGATGTCCACCTTGGAGTCTTCCGGGGTGATAATGCCGATGTACTGGCCTTCAAAGTTGGACTCACCCATGGCCTTTTCAAGAGCCGACCTGTCCACCCCACTTAATTCCTCTGGAAGCGGCAGCGGCCAGGGCAGGGGAAACTGCCATAAAAAATCGATAAATGATGTGTCACTGAGCTTACCCTGGAGCGCTGCTGAGGCCTGTTGATAGAGCTTAACTCGGAGCAGGCTGATCTGCATGCACGCTTCGGCAGCATAGTAGGCCTGGGTCTTTTTTAGGTCCCGTGAGGAGACCTGATACTGTGCGATCGTTTCGCTGGCCAGCTGCAGAGCTATAGTGGTTAAAAGTAGGGTAGTGAACATCACCACAAGGAGCGCGGCCCCCTTTTGTTTCTTAAAGCGGAACATCGCGCACTCCAGATCGTTGCGGCGTTTGGCCCGCAGGGTTGTTCGGGAATCTTAAAGGGACGATGATTGTGCGTTGGAGGGTGGGAGCTTCCGTCTGACCCTCCCCAGGCTCAGCGGTGTAAAGAGAGAGCGCAATCTCAACAGCGAGCGGAAATCTTCCGCGGGAGAACTCCTCCCCACCTTCCGTTGAAACCCAGCGGTCCGTCCAATCGTCCTGGCCATCGCCAAAGTATCTGAAAGTTAGCGACTGTACATTTTCAACGACAACATCTTTTTTGCCGCCCTCTTCCAGGTCGCGCTCAAGAAAGTGTTTGTAGGTGCGCATAAGGCAGCGAGAGGACATCGTAGTATTCACTCCGGCTCGGTTCGGGCAACTCTCAACCGTGTACCCCACGGTGAGTTGATCGCTCTGGGGGCTGTTAGCGAGGGTGCGGTAGTTGCTCAGTGTGGTCAGGTAAAGCGAGGTCGCATCACCTTCAAAGCCGGAGTAGTTGGGTGGCTCCACCAACGGCTCCTCGGGCACCACGTTGGGAGCTGGGGGCACAGGCGGGGGCGGCGGCTGATTTCCGTCCTGATTCGGCTGAGGCGCAGGCGGTCTTTGCGCTTTGGCCATAGCCTCACGGCTGGCCTTAAGAATTTCAAAATGAATGTTGCGGTAGTGAAAGGCTCTGGAGACGTCGTGCTCCATGACCCTAAGGGCGTCACTGAGCTTGGTCTCATTTTTTAACAAACTCTGCATCTTTCCCCGGTTCACGGAGGTGGTGCGAATGGTCTGATAGGTGAGCAGCGAGAGCACGCCCATGATCGCAACGGTGATCATGACCTCAATTAAAGTGAAACCTCGAGAAGAGCGCGTCACTGCGGTGCCCCCTCTCCTGAGGGAAGGGCAGGGAGATTTCCGAGCGCCTCAAGAGCTGCCATTGGCAGATCAAAGTTCACAAAGTAGGTGGTAGCTGAGATTTCCACCGTGCGCGAGTTGCGACTGTAGATCACAGTGCCGGTCACCTCTTTGATGGCTTCAGCCAAATGATCGGAGAACTGATCCATGGCATCCATCAGAAACTGATCCGCCTCACCCTCCTGGGCGAGTATCAGCGAGGACAGGTTCGGAAGCTCAAAGTCCCGGCTGGTGATTCGCCAGGTGTAATGCTGGAGGTTTTCAAACTCTCCCACTTCCTCCTCCGGGATTTGGTCGATGAAATCAGTGTACTTAAGACGGGTCTCTGTCATGACCTTCTGGAGGAGGGTGGTCATTGTGGCATTGATCTGCATGTTGCGGATGCGAGATACGTTTCCGGACCAAGTCGTGGCCAGAACGAAGATCGCGCCTCCCAAAATTGACATGGCTATTAGAACTTCAAGGAGGGTAAATCCCTTGGCAGAAGGGGGAAGCTTCACGGTACCCTCAACTCAGACAAAGAAACATGCCCGGGCAGAATCTCGGGGTCACCCGTGTACGGCCTAAAATACACCGTCCACGTCATCCGGGGTTGGTTGTTGGCATCGGCGCCCCATTCCAAATGAACCACCGACTCTTCGATCCGGCCGTTGGGGAAAAAGTGAATCATCGCCTCTCCCTCGGTGACCGGGTTAGGATAACCTTCAATCTCCACTCGGGCCACTCGCATTTGCGGCGGAAGCTGCCTGCTCTCTGCCTCATCTTCCGACTGAAAGCTACTTCGCTGCTCCACGGGGTCAGAGGTCAGCATGGAAGTTGGCGCATCCTCGTTCGGATCCGCCAGAAAAACTCGTTGGCTGGAGAATTCAACTCTGTAGCTGTAGGTAGGGTGCTCCTCGCTCTGAGGTCTGCTGCCTTCGGGAAATTCAAACACGAGCCGGTAGGTTCTATCATGAACCCTGGCCTTGGCTCTGAGCTGGCGGCCCAAAACCCCCAGCTCGCGCACCTGATTGTTCAGATCCGTGTCGCCTCCCGTGCGGAACCTGGTGGAGGCTATTCCGAAAAATGTTGTGAGGATAAAAATCACCACCATGATTTCCATCATGGTGAGACCTTTTTGGTTGGTGAAACGAAGTTTAATTGTGCCCATCCCTTCCCCGGTGGGGACGGCCCTTCAAGTTATTCCTGCTCGTCGCTGGAAATGTCAGCGTCGTAGCCCTCTCCACCAATCCGCCGGTCTTTGCCCAGGGAGGTGATGGTGAAGTTTCCGCCGTTGGACTCATAAACATAGTTACTGCCCCATGGGTCCTTGGGCACGTTCTTCAGATAGGGCTCAGGTCCCCAGCTTGTGCAGCTTGGTGGGGCATCAACCAGAGCTTCAAAGCCCTCGTCGGTGGTCGGATAGCTGTTGCAATCCAAATAAAACATTTCCAACTGCTTTTGAATTTCGCGCATATGAATCTTAGCCTGGGACACCTTCGCCCTGTCTAAGTTCCCCATAATCCGGTTGCCTAAAACCGCCATCAGGCCACCAATGATAGCCACGACGATCATAATCTCAATTAGGGTCATCCCCTTCTCACTCCTCACCACGGACTCCTCCTGTGTATTTTGTCGACGATTGATATCTTAAACCCCAAAGCTGGCCATATCAAGCATGGGAATCAGCAGGGCAAAGGCGATGGTCGCAATGACTGCGCCCATCACGATGATAAGGAGAGGCTCCAAAACGGATGTCAATCCACCCACCTGGTTTTTTACTTGAAAGTCGTAGGCGTCGCTGACCTGAAGAAGCATGTGCTCTAGCTCGCCCGTTTTTTCGCCAATTCCGATCATATGGGTCACAATGGGTGGGAACTGCCCGGACCGCCTTAAGGGTACGGCAATAGACTCCCCCTCGGAGATATTGTTCCGGGCATTGTCGATGGCCTCGGCCAATACAGCGTTATTTACTACGTTGCGAACGATGTCCATGGCACCCAGCATAGGAACCCCTCCCTGAAGCAGAGTGGACAAGGTTCTGGTGAATCTTGAAACTGCAATGATCCTGGCAAGCTTTCCCACCACGGGCGTTCTAAGGATGATGCTATCCCAAACTGGCTTGCCGGTTTCTGACTCTTTCCAGTTCATAAAGAACATGCCGGCAAGCACCAGTCCTACCAGAAGGAACAGGCCGTAGTTCACCAGAAATCCGCTGATGTCGATGATCAGCTCCGTGTACCATGGTAGCTCTTTTCCCATATCGTCAAAGATCGAGGTCACCTTGGGGATCACAAAAACAAACATGGTAGCTAGCAAAAGCAGCATAAAGATCACCATGATCACAGGGTAGATCATCGCGGCTTTGACCTTAGAGTTCAGCTCGTTCTGCGATTCGGTGAACTCCGCCAGGCGGATCAGGATCACATCGAGGGTTCCTGACATCTCACCTGCTTCCACCATAGTGCGGTAGATCTTGGTAAATACCTTGGGGTACTTTGAGAGCGCCTTATAAAAGGTCGAACCCTCGTTAACCATGTTCCTGCAATCCTGAAGCGCCTCTTTGAGAACCGGGTGTTCCACCTGATCTGCTGTAGCGCCCAAAGACTCCACAAGGGGAATGTTGGCCTTGAGCAGGGTGGCCAGCTGCCGGGTCATCATCGCCAGCTCTTTAACGGGTACCTTTTGTTTGCTGGTGGTTCCCTTTCGAACCTTGGCAGCTTTAGCACGGGAGCGGTCGATCATATCGACCACGAACACGCCGTCTTTTTTTAAGCGCATCTTGGCCTGGCGGGCGTTATCAGCATCCACCGTGCCGCGAACATTCCTGCCAGCTCGATTCAGTCCTTTGTACTCATAGATTGGCATGGATTATAAGTCCGTCTGGCTGTTGGCGAGAACTTCCTCGATGGTGGTGATTCCCGCGAGGATTTTTTCTACACCGTGCTCTCTAAAAGGAATCATGCCCTGCTCGACGGCTTTACGCTTGATGGCGCTGCTGTCTTTGCGCTGCATGATCAAGGTGCGGACTTCCTCAGAGACGAGCAGCAGCTCCTGGATCAGCGTTCGACCCATATAGCCTTTGCCATTGCACAGATCACAGCCCACTGCCTTATGAACCTGACCATTCAGAATGTCCTCACGCTTAAGGCCAAGGCTCTGAAGCTCAATGTCTGTAGGAACGTGGGGCTGCTTACAGTGGGGGCAAAGGACCCGAATCAAGCGCTGAGAGATCACTCCCAAAAGGGAGGTCGCAATCAAAAACGGCTCACAGCCCATGTCGATCAGCCGGGGGAAAGCGCCCGCAGCATCGTTGGTATGGATGGTGGAAAGCACCAAGTGACCTGTAAGCGAGGCGTTGATGGCGATCTCCGCCGTCTCAAGGTCACGAATCTCACCGATCATAATCACGTTGGGATCCTGCCGCAAAATAGCTCTCAGGCCCGCCGAAAAGGTGAGTCCAATCTTTGAGTTGACCTGAATCTGGCCAATCCCGTGAATCCGTTGTTCCACAGGGTCTTCCACCGTGATGATGTTGGTGTTGACGCTGTTGAGTTTAGAGAGACCAGCATAGAGGGTCGTGGACTTACCACTTCCAGTGGGTCCTGTGACTAAGATAATGCCGTAGGTTCTGGTCAAAAGCTCATCTAAAAGCGTAAGTGAGCGCTGGGAAAAGCCCAGCTGCTCAAGAGCCAAAACGACGTTAGATCTGTCCTGAAGCCTGAGCACCAGGCGCTCACCAAAGGAGGTGGGCACCGCGTTCAAACGAATATCGATATCTTTACCGCCAATTTTGATGGGGATTCTGCCGTCCTGCGGGAGCCTTTTTTCAGCGATGTTTAAATTCCCCATCACTTTGATCCGAGAGGTGATGGCGTTTTGCAGCTTTTTGGGCGGCTTAAAGATATCAAAGAGCACGCCGTCGATTCGAAACCGCACGACCATGTCCTTTTCAAAGGGCTCAACGTGGATATCCGAAGCCTTTTCCTTAACAGCTCTAAAGATCAGCGTGTTTACCAGCTTGATCACCGGGGCATCGTCTTCGCCCGATTCCAAAAGGTCGATGATCGGATCATCAAGATCGTACTCTTCCTCTTCAATTTCATCCAGACCCTCAAGAGCTGTTGAGCCCTTCTCGTAAACCCGGTCAATTGTGTCCATCACTTTGGACTTGAGCGTAACTACTGGGTGGATGTTCTTTTTAAAGAGCAGCCTTAAATCATCGAGCACGCCGCGGTTGAGCGGATTGGAAGTCAGAACTTTCACCGTGTGCTCGGTCTCTTCTAGCGGAAGAATCTCGTTGGTCTTGGCGTAGCTGATGGGAATGTTGCGGATCAGATCTGTGGAAATATCATTGGCCGTGACGTCTCTTGCGAAGTCTACGCCTAAAACTTTGCACACCTCGGCGAGTAGGTCCTCTACGTTGGAGAGCGCCTTTTTCTCTAAATGATCCCGTAGGGTGTGAACACCCTCCGCGTTCATTTTCAAAAGAGTGTCCACCTGTGCCTTAGAGAGGCTGGTGTTTTTCAGTAATGCATTGTCAATTATCAGTTGCGCCACAGATTTATCTATTGCTCCTTAATTTTCAAATTCCAGAAAGAAGTCATCTTCCGTCGTAAATGGTGTCGGCTCAAACTCCAGGTCATCTTGAAATTCCGGCAGGGCACTGGGAGGTGCCGTTGCCTGAGCCTCAAGCCTATCAAAGAAGTCCTTATGAGGATCCCTGCCGCCGCCCTGGTCTTCAAGAAACTTTTTACGTCGCCCCAGGTGCTCTCTTAATATTTCACCATGCGCGTCGGGCGACCTGAGAACCTTAGGAGTTAAAAACACCAGCAGGTTCACTTTTTCCTTGGTTCGGGTACGTCCCTTAAAGAGCCAGCCCAGTAAGGGAATGTCTCCAAGTAGGGGAACCTTCCGTTCGCTGATCACGTCCCGGTCTTGCACAAGGCCACCCAGCACAGCCGTATCTCCACTGCGGAGCACGATGTTGGTTTTGATCTCCCTCTTGGAGATCGCCTGGGTTGTAGCAGCCAAATCCGCTGCCAGGATTTCTCGCGTGCTCACATCACGAATTGCCTGCTCAACGTTTAGCCTCACGGTATCGGTGTCACGGCTGATAAAGGGCTTAATCGCTAGGCGAATAGTTGCATCTTTAAACACGGGTGCCGACAGCTGACCCGTTGTGGACACTGACTGCGCCGAACCAACCGGGACCTCTTCACCCACTTCAATCACGGACTCTTCATTGTCCAGAGCGAGAATTTGCGGTGTCGAGAGTACGTTGGGGTTGGTGTAAGTCTTGATGAGATTCAGAAAGCCGATAAGTGAGCTGACAGTAACCGTCCCCTGAGGAGTAGTTATATCAAAGGTATCGCCGCGGCCAAAGCCTAAAATAGCACCCTGACCGGATGCCGGGTTGATGATGTCCATAAGGGAGCGTTGGCTGCCGTTAAAGCCGATTCGGGCCGTTCCCTTGGTTTTTGCGCCATCAATGAAGCGAAAGTAGGTCAAATCGGCGATGTTGTTGTTTTGCATGTTCATCTCAAGGATAACAGCCTCCACGTAGACCTGATCCTTGGCGATATCGAGCTTTTCTAACAAGTTGAGGACGATGTCGTAGTCCTGCTTGCCCGCTGTGATCAAAAGACTGTTCGTATTTTCATCAGCTGCAATGCGAACATCGCCGCCGAACACCGCCTGTGAAGCTGAAGCTGGTTGGGCCCGGCCTCCGCCCGGTGAGGGCGCCAGTACCGAGCCTCCACCACCTTCAGCAGCTTGGCCGGCTTCCTGACGGGCGCGCTGAGATTCTTTGGCTACGCCTGAAAGAGTTTCCGCCAGGGTGGCAGCTTCAGAGTGGCGAACGTAGTAAACATAAACTCCGCCAGCCTCTGTGAGATCCAGCGGGCTGTCGAGCTGCTTGACGAGCTGACGTATTTTGGCGATGCCAGCATCGTTGCCAACCACGATCAGCGTGTTGGTGCGATCATCTGGAATCACGGCGCTCAGGGACTCGCCGCTGCCTGACTTAGTTTCCGGAGGAGCTGTGGCCCGACGGAACCTGCTCGCAGCGCCGGCGCGGGGAGAAGAGGCTTGGTCACGGTTGATGATTTGTTCAATCAGCTCAGCTATGGCGCGCGCCTTAGCGTGCATGATGGGGATCACTTCGGGGCGCTCCTCAAAGCCGGGGCGGTCGATTTCGCGAATCACTGTCTCTAGCCGCTCAATATTGGAGCCAAAGTCGGAGATGATCAGTGAGTTGGTTGGCTCATAGGGCTGCATATCCCCGAATCGAGTCAAAAGGTTTCTAAGCCTTGTGTTCACCTCATCTGCAGAAATGTGGCGCAGCTTCAGAATGCGAGTGATCATCTGCTCGGAGTTTGGAAAGTATTCACCAGCATAGGTCTGAATAGCATCTCTTTGCGCATCTCTTGCGTTACGAATTTTGAGGAATTTCCCCATAGGGACAACGGTGAAGCCGTTGGTGGCAAGAGCCGACAAAAAGGCCTCCCAGGCTTCTGCTACCGTGATCTGCGTGGGCGCGATGATTGTGATATTGCCACGGACTGCAGGCTCAACAATGAACCTTTTGCCCGTGAGTTTTGAAATCGCCCGGATCACATCGGCAATGTCTGCGTTGGGATAATCAAAGCTTTCGATCAGATCGGGGTAATTCTCGTTGGTGATCTGTGCGGGGAGAGCTTCAGAAAAAGGTATGCCGTCAGGACTGATCACAATATCTTCTTGAGATTCGGGCTCATTTCCCGGGGCTTGAGCGTGAGAAGATGGGCTCTGGCCCAATAGGGACCAGCTGACCAAGCACAAAACAACTACGAATCTTTTCATAATCCACCTTCCTCTGCGGACTTCAGTCAATGTTGTAAACAAGCTCTTCAACGCGGCCATCTCTTTCCACACGCAACTGAATGCGGCGACTGTTTCTTAAGGTCTGAAAAAGCTGAAGCCCCTTGGCGGGTGAATCAATCACTTCGCCGTTAACGCCCTTAAGAACGTCACCGGCTTTAAGACCCAAGGACTCATAAATACTACCTGGTTTGATGCTCTCAAATCTGAAACCATCAGCTCCGCCATTGACGGGAACTGTTCTGGCGTCCTGAAGAAGTGCATTCATGTTGCCAAGAGCGCTCTGCACGAAGCTTCGGTCCACTTTAAACTCATTGTCTCTGACCTCGGCTATGTCCCCACCGGGCGCCGGCGCCGCAGGTGTTGAACGACCGATGCGAAGGCCCTCTTCTCTGGGTAGCTCAATGTACTCCAATTGGCTGTTGTTGCTGTTGCGAAAGACCAGCCTGCCGCGTTCCACTCGAACCACAGTCCCCATGCTTTCGATGGGGTCACCTGAGGCCACAGGAAGAACGGTGTTTTGGGATCCGACCTGTACAGTGGCGATGGACCGTGACTCGTTGACATGAACGATGGTGCCCACCAGGGTCAGCGGAAGGCGTGAGAGGACCGGCTCTGCATCGAAGGATCCCGGCGTGTCGGTCTGCCCTAAGGGCGGCGGGATCTCGCCTGTGCGAGAAAAGACATTTTTAGAGAGCA
>CAYRIE010000054.1:0-9093 GCA_964424215.1 uncultured Pseudobdellovibrionaceae bacterium | reverse complement strand
GGGCAAAAAGCTGCTTAAAGGCCTTGGGTTTTAATCACTCAAGGGTTGTCAGGTACTGCATATAATCGACAGCGCCTTCTTCAAACCACTCCAGCTGGCCGATGACTTTGCGGTCCAGCTTTTGGTCACGCCGGAAGATGAAGGTCTCAGGTAACCTTTCAACGCCGTAAAGGTCTGCCACCGTGCGGTCTTTATCCCAGAGCACTACGGTGTGGGGAGAGGGCTCTCCCATGGCACCTAAGAAGGTTTCAATGTCTTCTTTATTCTCATCGTTACTGATAGCTAAAAAGATCAGCTCCCCATCCAAGGTGTTCGTAAGCCTTGTCATGGAGGGGTACTCCTTAATGCACGGCTCGCACCAAGAGGCCCAGAAGTTGATCATAACAACTTTGCCTTTAACTGAGTCCAAAGAGAAGGTGCTGCCATCAAGCCGTGGCAGCTCAAAATCCACCATACCCTCTTTTTCCAGCACATCGATGACGTCGTAGCGCTCGGGCTTTTTTTGGGTGCTAAGCGAATTATCTAGGGCTTTCCAGGCGAAAAGCAGGAGAAAGGCAAGGATGAGTGAGCCGATAGCTCCTTTAAGATATATCATGGGCACCAAACTAACTGACAGCTGCTGAGGTGTCAGGTGTTTTTCGGCTGCGGACGTCGGGGGATCTTAGGTGTCAGGCAAGCTTTTCTGGCGGCCTTTGGCCGCCGAAAAGTGCCAGACACCTCGGCAGATGTCGGTAAGGGGCTTGGTTGTGTGCTAGATCTTAGGTGTCAGGCAAGCTTTTCTGGCGGCTCTTGGCCGCCGAAAAGTGCCAGACACCTTGGGCGGACAGCTTGGGCGGGCAACCTGCTGCCAGATGCCTGGCAGCCGTGGATTACAGGGAGGCGCGAAGGGTTTTTCGGGCTTCGTTAGTGCGCTTACGAGTGAGCCTTTTCTTTTCAAAGGCGTTGCGAAGGCGAACCTTTTCCTGATGAGCTTGGTACTCTTCGGGAGTGAATTCCTTTTCAACCAGCTTGCGGGCGCCGTCGCGAACTTTGACCTTCACTTTTTCTTCAGCGCGTTTTTGAGCTGCTGCTTCAAAGTCGTAGTCAACGAACTCGATGTAGGCCATCTCAGCACGGTCGCCAGGGCGCGTGCCCAGCTTAATGATGCGAGTGTAGCCGCCTGGCCGATCGTTCATCCGAGGGGAGATGTCGTTGATAAGCTTATGGACGGTGGACTCATTTGGGTACTTGGAAAGAAGCAGCCTGAAATCCTCAAGGCTTCCACCTTTACCGCGAGTTACCGCGCGCTCAATGTGGCGCTTAAGCTCTTTGGCCTTTGGCAGGGTGGTGCGAATGCGCTCATGCTCCACCAAGGAAACCACTAGGTTTCTTAACAGGGCCTTTCTTGGTCCGGACTTGCGACTGAAGTGTTTTACTAATCTTCTGTGTCTCATCTCACCCTACTCCTCAAACCACCACTTAAAAAGTTACTACTGGTTTTGCCCTGTGGGACCATTGGGTGTCGCCACAGTCGCGGGAACTGCATTAGGATCCCAGTTGGCTGGCGGCCAACCCTCAATTTTCATTCCAAGGCCAAGACCCATCTCCGAAAGGATTTCTTTGATCTCGTTCAAAGACTTGCGGCCAAAGTTCTTAGTTTTCAGCATCTCAGCTTCAGAGCGCACAACCAGCTCGCCAATGTACCTGATGTTGGCGTTCTTTAGGCAGTTTGCGCTGCGAACAGAGAGCTCAAGATCATCTACGGATCTGAACAGGTTTTCGTTAAAGGAAGGAGCTTTTGTTTCTTCTTCCACAGCTGTGGGCTCCATGTCCTCATCAAAGGTCATGAAGATTTGCAGCTGCTCTTTTAGGATCTTTGCAGCAAGAGAGATGGCCTCATCGGGCTTTACCGAGCCATCTGTCCATACTTCAAAGGCCAAAGAGTCATAGTCCGTTCTCTGACCCACGCGGGCGCTGGAGACGGCGTAGTTGGCTCTGAGGATGGGGCTGTAGAGCGCATCTACGTTGATAAAGCCAAGTCCCCAGTTTTGCTCGTGCTCATCAGCTGGCACAAAGCCGCGGCCGAAGCTCACAATAATTTCAGCATCGAAGTTGCCATTGGCACCAAGGGTTGCAAGATGCTGCTCAGGGTTGAGCACTTCCACTTTGTCGGTGGTCTGAATGTCGCTGGCTCTAACTTCCCCGGGACCGCTCTTTTTAATTCTCAGAGTGACCGGCTCGGCGGTGAACTGTTTAAAGCGCACCTGCTTAAGATTTAAAATAATGTCCGTCACATCTTCCATCACATCAGGGATGGTGGAAAACTCGTGCAACACGCCTTCAAGCTTCACCGCAGTCACTGCTGAGCCCATCATGGAGCTGAGCAAAATGCGGCGCAGAGAGTTTCCTAAGGTGGTTCCATAGCCGCGCTCTAGCGGGCGAATTTGGAACTTACCGTACGTGTCCGTCAGGCTCTCTTTGTCGATTTCAAATCCACGAGGTCTGATCAGTTCACGCCAGAATTTGTAGTAATGTTCTTGCATAGGAAGCTTCTCCATCCAAAATTTTTATCGTGAGTAAAACTCAACAATCATGTTTTCTTCGATTGCCAAACCAAGATCTTCTCTTCGGGGCAGATCTTTCAGAGTGCCCTTAAAGTTGCCAAGGTCAGCTTCAAGCCAAGCGGGAGTTTCCCGGCGACCGGCTCCTTCGATGGCCATAAGAATCTTGTTCACACCGCGGCTGCTCTCTCTGACTTCAACCACGTCGCCTTTTTTGAGGATCTGACCTGGAAGGTCGATCTTCTTGCCGTTGATAGTGAAGTGGCCGTGGCGGATCAACTGGCGAGCTTCTCTGCGGCTAGAGGCAAGGTTGAGGCTGTAAACCACGTTGTCAAAGCGAGCCTCAAGCATCTGCAGAAGGATAGCTCCGGTTTCACCGCTGCGCCTTTCAGCTTCTTTAAAGTATCTGCGGAACTGAACTTCGTGGGTGCCGTAATAGCGCTTGGTTTTTTGTTTTTCTCTAAGCTGAAGCGCGTACTCGCTGAACTTAAGGCGCGACTGGCCGTGCTGGCCGGGAGGATAAGGGCGTCTTTCAAAAGAACATTTATCCGTGTAGCAACGGGTTCCTTTGAAAAACAGCTTCATGTTCTCTCTGCGACAAATCTTACAAACGCTATTGGTAATGCTGCTCACTTATAACCCCGTTATATTCTACGTCGTTTAGGAGGACGGCACCCGTTGTGAGGGATGGGTGTAATGTCCCGTAAAGAAGAAACTCTAATTCCAGCTTGTGCCAGAGCCCTAACAGCAGGCTCCCTGCCAGCTCCCGGTCCGATCAAGAAGACTTCAACAGATCTAACTCCGTTGTCGGCAGCTTTTTTAGCGACCTCTTCTGCTGCCACTTGCGCGGCAAAGGGTGTGCCTTTGCGTGAGCCCTTAAAGCCCAGCTGACCAGCACTTGCCCAGCACAGAGTGTTCCCAGAAGGATCTGTGACCGTAATGACTGTGTTGCCAAATCCGGCATTGACGTAACAACGCCCGGTGGGGACGTTCTTTTTAACCTTCTTCTTTGCAACCGCCACCTTTTTCGCAGCCATTGATTCTCCTTATGCCTTAAACAGCTTTTTTCTTGTTAGCTACGGTCTTTTTAGGACCTTTTCGAGTGCGGGCGTTTTGACGTGTGCTTTGGCCACGGACCGGAAGTCCTTTGCGGTGACGAACTCCACGGTAGCTGCCCGAATCAATCAGACGCTTGATCGACATACGCACGTCTTGGCGAAGGTCACCTTCAATTTTGAAGTTGCCCTCAATCACTTCACGAAGCTGTGCAGCCTCTTCGTCGGTGAGCTCTTGCGTGCGCTTGGCCGGATCAAAGCCGAGCTGCTTTACAATTTGTTCTGCGCGAGTTTTTCCCACTCCAAAAATGTAAGTGAGAGAGACCGCAAGTCGTTTGTTGTTTGGTATATCAACACCAGCAATACGAGCCATTATCTACCCCTGACGCTGCTTATGCTTTGGGTTTTCACAGATCACTCGAATAACGCCTTTTCGCTTGATCACTTTGCACTTGTTGCACATCTTTTTAACTGACGCTCTAACCTTCACGGCATCCTCCGTCTGGTCGCCTAACTACCTAATTTTATTCGGGTTTTCTCAACCTCAGGACGCTATCGACGCAACAAATAAAAATTTGATCGTCAAACCTAACACCTGTAAACAGCCGAGTCTAGCCCTTTTTTTCTAGTCTTTTACGTGCGCCTCAATGGCACGGTAGATGGACTCAGCAGCTCCGCTGCCGTCCACAACTGTCAATATCCCCGCCTCGTTATAATAGTCCTTAAGGGGGGCTGTGCTCATCTCATAGGCCGCTAGCCGCTGAGTGATCACCTCTTCTTTATCGTCGGGACGCTGGACAAGGGCTCCGCCGCATTTGTCGCATACGCCCTCCTTTTGAGGGGCCTTGCTCACCACGTGGTAAGAGGCTCCGCAGCTGGAGCAAATTCTTCTCCCCGAAAGCCGGCTGAGCAGCTCAGCTCGGGGCACCTCTAGGAAAATAGCCTGGCCAAGGCGCAGGTTCATTTCTTTGAGCAGTTCACCTAAGGCCTCAGCCTGGGGCAGAGTTCTTGGAAAACCATCCAGAACAAACTCTTTTCCGCCAAGGTCTTTTAAAGTCTCCCGGATCATTCCAATGGTGATCTGATCCGGAACAAGTCCACCCTGGTCGATGTAGCCTTTGGCTTCTTTTCCCAGGGGCGTCTGATTTTTTATGTTCTCTCTGAAAAGGTCACCACTTGAGATGTGCCGATGGCCCAGGCGCTCTACCAAAAGAGCTGACTGAGTGCCTTTACCGGCTCCCGGAGGACCGAACAGGAGAAAATTCAAAATTGAACCCTCCTACGGCGGGTTCTCACAGCGGCTGCAGACTTCATCATGCTCTCGTATCTAAAGGCGTTCACCTTTTCGATAAGATTCATGGCCACACCCACAAGAATCAAAAGACTTGTGCCACCAAAGTAAAAGGGCACGTTCAGCTCAGCAATTAGAATTGTTGGGAGCACACAGATCAGGCTGATGTAAATCGCGCCAGCTACCGTGATCCGATTGATCACACGCTGAATGAACTCTGTGGTGCTTTTTCCAGCTCTGATTCCGGGAATGAACTTTCCGCCTTTTCTGAGGTTATCTGCCATGTCCTGGGGCGGAAAAACGATCTCAGTATAAAAGAAGCAGAAGAACACAATCAGTGTCACAAATAAGATGTTGTGAAGGCCGCCAGCGGGGGACAAAAATTCTTGGATATTGTTCAGCCAGGGCACATCAACAAAGTTGGTGATTGTGGCCGGAAAAAGCAGCAGCGCGCTTGCAAAGATCGGCGGAATCACACCTGACATATTAATTTTTAAAGGCAAATAGCTTTGCTGTTGCTGCTGGAGCCGGCCGCCCTTTTGCGAGACGTGCACAGGAACCCTGCGCTGACCCATCTCCAAAAAGATCACAAGCCCTACCACAATAAGCATCAACGCTACGATGATCAGAGCCGCAAGAAGCCTGATCGTTCCCTCAGAAACAAGAGCCCAGAGGCTTAAGGTGCCAGAGGGAATACTGGCCGCAATACCTGCAAAGATGATGACGCTAGCTCCTTCACCTAAGCCGCGCTCGGTGATCTGCTCACCCAGCCACACCACAAACATAGCTCCTGCGGTGAGCGTAAGTACGGTCATAATCGTAAAGGGAATCGGCCCCACATAGGGGTTTCCCACCAGCGGCATGCCGCTCTCTGAGGTCGCGCCCGAAAGATAGTTGGCAATGGCCGTACCCTGAATAATCGCAAGAACCACGGTGCCGTAGCGAGTGTACTGGGCGATCTTTCTTCTTCCAGCTTCACCTTCTTTTTTGAGCCCCTCAAGGAAGGGCACAGAAGCTGACAAAAGCTGCATGATGATGGAGGCAGAAATGTAGGGCATGATCCCTAAGGCGAAAACTGACACCTGCTCCAGCGCTCCACCGGTAAAGGTGTTGAGCATGCCGAAGATGCCTTGAGCCTGACTGGCAAAAAACCGGCTCACTTCCGCGCCGTCAAGGCCCGGGGTAGGGACGTGAACGCCCAGCCGGTAGAGCATCAAAATAAAGAGCGTAAAGAGAATTCGATTCCGAAGTTCCTGACCCTGCTGACCTAATGCTGATGTATTCGGTGATGCTGCCACTCTTAAATTACCTCTACTGTTCCACCCGCTTTTTCGATGGCTTCTTTAGCCGCAGCAGAGAATTTGTGGGCTTTAACTTTAAGCGCCTTTTCGATCTTGCCGTTGGCCAAAATTTTAAGCAGCTCCCCTGTCTTAAGGACACCCTGATCCATAAGGATCTCAGGGCTGACTTCGCCGTCAAAGGAGGCGAGCTTGTCTAGGTTCATAATTACATAGGTGGTCTTAAAGGCAGCGTTGGTGAATCCAAACTTAGGGATTCTGCGATGAAGCGGCATCTGCCCACCTTCAAAGCCCCAGCGAACTTTTCCGCCGGCTCTGGCCTTTTGCCCTTTGTGACCTTTGGTGGAGGTTCCACCGCGGCCTGATCCTACGCCTCGCCCTAGCACTTTTCTTCTTTTGTTCGAACCTTTGGCTGGACTCAATTCGGCTAATAACGACATCTTACTTCTCCACTGTAACTTGTACTAAGTGTTGTACTTTAAAAATCTGACCACGGTTGGCCGGATTGTCTTTGATCTGCACCTCTTGGCGAATCTTCCTAAGTCCCAGACAGCGAACTGTGTCCTTCTGGTCCTGGGTGCAACCGATCGTGCTACGAATTAATTTTACCCGAAACGTCTTAGCCATGATCTACCTCTTTCCTACCTGTGCTCCTGAAGAGCCTCTTGACCCATCAGCTGACCGAGGCCATCGAGGGTGGCTCGAACGGCGTTGTTAGGGTTTCTGGTGCCCACACACTTAGTCAGAATGTCCTTTACTCCCACGGATTCAAGCACTGCGCGCACGGATCCACCGGCAATCACGCCTGTACCAGGAGCTGCGGGACGCATGACCACTTTGGCAGCGCCAAAAATACCGACCACTTCATGAGCGATGGTGCGCCCTTCAACAAGGGGGACATTTCTAAAGGACTTCTTAGCTGCTCTGGAAGCTTTGCCAATGGCCTCGGGAACTTCCCCGGCCTTACCTTTGCCAAAACCCACTTCACCAGCCTTGTTGCCCACGACTACGAGTGCAGAAAAGGAGAACCTTCGGCCCCCTTTTACCACTTTGGCCACTCGGTTGATCGCGACTACTCTTTCTTCAAAATCTTGTGTCTCTTGCATGTTTCTTGCTTCCTTTAGAATTTGAGTCCGCCCTGACGAGCACCTTCAGCCAATTTTTGAACACGGCCGTGGTAAATCAAACCATTGCGGTCAAACACCACAGATTCAATACTTTTTCCCTTAGCTCGCTCGGCAATGGCTATACCCACCTTTTCAGCAGCTTCTTTGTTCGCACCTTTACCGATGTTCAGATCCTTGCTGGAGACGGAAACCAAAGTGTTTCCAGTCGTATCATCAATGATCTGAGCATAGATGTGCTGAAGGCTGCGATAAACGCACAGCCTGGGGCGCTCTGCTGTTCCGTTGATGGTCTTGCGCACACGAATCTTCTTTTTGATTCTGGCCTTCTGCCTCGGATTGGTTTTTTTGTTCAACTTGAGTTTCACTGAATCACCTCAAAAAATTATTTACCTGCGGATTTTCCTTCTTTACGCCGGATCACTTCGTCTGTGTACTTTACGCCTTTTCCTAGGAAGGGCTCGGGCGGACGGTAAGCACGAATCTTTGCGGCCACTTGACCAACGAGCTCTTTAGAAGCGCCGCTGATGTGAACCAAGGTCTGCTTGTCCACCTTCACTTCAATCCCATCGGGGATCGGAAACTTAATCGGGTGGCTAAATCCCAAGGAAAGCTCTAGCGTCTTTCCGCTGACAGATCCCCTGTAACCTACACCGTTAAGCTCTAAGGATTTTGTGAACCCTTCGCTTACGCCAGTCACTGCGTTCTGCACCAGTGAGCGGTAAAGTCCGTGAAGAGACTTTGCGCTTTTGGAGTCGTCCTTGCGCGTGATGATAATTTCACCATCTGCAAGCTTGGCCTCGATCTCAGGGCGCATCTTCACTTTGAGGGTGGCTTTGGCACCCTTCACCACGAGCTCCTCGGGAGTGATGTTTACGGTCACGCCATTTGCCACTTTAACTGGGTTCTTACCTATACGAGACATACGTCACCTACCAAACCGTGCAAAGAAGTTCACCACCAACACGGTTCTGGATAGCGGCCTTACCGCTCAAGATACCTTTGTTGGTGCTTAAAATGGACATTCCATAACCTGATCTGGGGTTAGGGATTTTGTCGTGCGAGACATAAAGCCTGCGACCTGGCGAACTGGCCCGTCGAAGGCTGGTAATTTTGCATTTTCCATCTTCGTAGCGAAGATAGATCCGCATCACGCCCTGCTTGCCGTCTGTGACTACTTTGAAGTTTTCAATGTAGCCGCCGTCTTTAAGCACTTGAGCGATGCCAACTCGGATGTTGGAGCTGGGCACATCCACCTTTTCGTGTTTGGCCAGGCCGGCATTTCGAATTCTTGTTAGAAAATCTGCAATTGTATCCATGCGCTATAACTCCTACCAGCTCGCCTTGGTGACACCGGGCAACAGTCCGCGGTTAGCGTTCTCGCGAACAGCCAGCCTGGACATCTTAAACTTACGCAAATATCCGCGTGATCTTCCTGTCAGCAAACAGCGGTTGCGAACAGCGATTAAAGAGGTCTTGCGATCGAGCTTCTGCAACTGAAGACCGGCCAGCTCCCGCTCTTCGGGGCTGAGCCTGAGATCTTTGGCCTTCTTGCGAAGCTCATCGCGATGCTCTCTGTAGCGCAGAGCTCGCTCAAGTTTGTATTTCTCTTTTTCAATCATTGCCTTACGAGCCACTTAAATTCTCCCTTACTTTCTAAAAGGAAATCCCAAAGATTCCAAAAGAGCCTTTGCTTCCGCATCCGTCTTAGCTGTGGTGCAAATGGTGATGTTCATTCCGCGGATCTTGTCGACCTTGTCGTAGTTGATCTCAGGGAAAACGATC
>CAYRIE010000053.1:0-9249 GCA_964424215.1 uncultured Pseudobdellovibrionaceae bacterium | reverse complement strand
AAAAAGTCAAAGTCCTTAGCCTCAAAGCGATCTTTATGCCAGCACCACTTCGGTTCAAAACCGACCTGCTCCACTGCGTTGAATACGTCCCTATCGCAGTTGGTGCCAGGAAACCTTAAAACTCCAGCGCGCGGTTTTCTCATAAGACACTCAACTCAAAATCTTCAATCAGCGGGTTACTTAAAATCGACTTAGCCCACACCCTGGCTTGCTCTAAGCAGGCCTCCGTGTCCTTACCTTCCATTTCAAGGAGGATGAGCTTTCCCACCTGGCAGGATTTGATCTGAGCATCTTCCCGCTGCAAAACCTCCAGCACAGCTCGGCCCTGTGTATCGAGCACTTCTTTTTTGGGCATGATTTGAACTGCAATACGTGTCACAAACTTCCTCCTACAGCCTTTTGCAAACGATGCAAGGCCTCCTCATAAGAGGAGATCACCTCACCCATATCTTTTCGAAAACGATCCTTATCGAGCACGCGGCCCGTTTCTTTATCCCATAGCCTTGAGGAGTCCCCGGAAATTTCATCCCCGACAAGGATCTCACCAGAATCTAGCTTTCCCAACTCGATCTTAAAATCAACCAGTGTCACACCTGCTTTATCCCACTGAGCTTTAAGAACGTCGTTGACCCGAAAGGCTAGGGCCTTGATCTCATCAATTTCTTCTGCGCTGCGAGCCACGCCTAAAGCCACAGCCTGCTCCGTACTCATAAACGGATCTGAAAGAGCATCACTTTTAAAGTAAAGCTCAAAGAGCGGACTTTTCAGGGGCTCGCCCTGAACTTGGCCGAACTTCTTTGCAGAGGAGCCCGCCCACACATTGCGCACCACCACCTCAAGGGGAATCATCTGCAGGCGCTGAGTGACAAACTCTTTATCTGACATGCGTTGAACAAAGTGAGTTTTAATCTGAGCGTGCTCAAGAGCTTTAAATAAAATCTCAGTCACTGCGAGATTGATCTGACCCTTGCCTGGCAGCACCTCGTGGCGCTCGCCATTGAAGGCCGTCATGTCATCTTTCATCTCCTGCCAGACAACATCGGATCTGCCGTGAACAGTGAAGATTTTTTTGGCTTTGCCCTCATAAAGGAGCTCGCCTTTTTTCATGTTGGATCTCCATAGAGCTCTCTTAAAGAGAGTTGTATTTGACCCAAATGCCTTTTGCCAGAAAAGATCTCCTCGAGATCGGTTTTGGAAACTTTACCGGAAAGCTCTGGGCTCTGACCGAACTTATCTTTTAGGTTTTCACCGGGCTTAAGATCATGAGCCAGTTTCTGTACAGCCTCGTAGGCTTTCTCCCGGCTCATACCTGAGTCCACCAAAGCTAGCAGAAGGTGGGAGCTAAAAAGAGATCCTTGAGAATATTCAAAATTGGAGCGCATTTTGCCGGCGTCCACATGAAGGCCCAGCACAAGATCCTTAAGCCTAGCCACTGCGTAATCGGCTAATATAAAGGCATCGGGAAAGGCCACTCTTTCCACACTGGAGTGACTGATGTCCCGCTCGTGCCAGAGTGCCATATTCTCAAAAGAAGCTTGAGCGTAAGACCTTAAGAGCCTGGCGCATCCGGTAAGGTTCTCAGCACTGATAGGGTTTTTCTTATGAGGCATGGCGCTTGAGCCCTTTTGACCGGGCTTAAAACCCTCAATCACCTCGCCTACCTCGGTTCTTTGCAGGTGGCGAAGCTCCACGCTGAGCCTTTCGATCCCGCCCCCCAGTAGGGCTAACGCACTCATCACCTCAGCATGGCGGTCCCTTGGGATCACCTGCGTGGCAATGGGCTCACGCCTGAGCCCAAGCTCAGAGAGAACTTCCCTTTCAAGATCCGGAAGCAGCGCCGAGTTGGTTCCGACCGCACCACTGAGCTTACCAAACTGGACGCGCTCCATAGCTAACTGTAGCCTTTGAGCGTGGCGAGAAAACTCCTGTTCAAAACCTGCAAGCTTAAACCCAAAACTGGTAGGCTCCGCGTGCATACCGTGGGTCCTTCCGGCGCACAAAGTCTGGGCGTGCTCAAGGGCCCGCTGCTTTATAACCTCTCTGAGATCGTTAACCTCTTTAAGAATCAGCTTTAGGCCCTCAGAGATCTGAAGAGCTAAAGCGGTATCTAGCACATCGGAGCTGGTCAACCCAAAGTGCACATAGCGGCCTTCCTCCCCGACGGTCTCCGCAACTGAGGTCACAAAGGCGATCACATCATGGCGGGTGACTTTTTCGATCTCTAAGATGCGCTCCACACTGAAGCTGGCGCGGCTGACAATTGCATCCGCTGCACTTTTAGGGATCACTCCGCGGCGACCCTGAACTTCTGCGAGCTTTTTTTCTACCTGGAGCATGAACCCGAAGCGAGCTTCCTGGCTCCAGTGCTCACCCATTTGCTGGCGCGTGTATCTGGCGATCACGGTCTATAGCTCCTTTCAAAAGGTTCTGAAGGTGTCCATCGACTTCTGCAAGAGTTTGTTCCTGCTGGGAAAACTGGGAGCCCCAGTCGTGCCGCGGCCAGTGCTCAGGACCACTCAGGAACAAATTTTTAAGACGGGCGGGGCGAAATCTTTCAAGAACCACCGGGTCATAGACGGGAAAAAGCGGGGCCCCCAGCTGATCCTCACTGTAAAGGTTCTCCTGGGGCATCTGCACACAGGTGGGCGGCGATCCGGGAAGGCGACGGCTCAAAAGAGCTGAGATTTTTTCTTTGTAAGCTTGGTGCTGCTGCGCTTGAAAGCGGTAGTGAAGAGGTAGCCTGAGCCAAATATCAAATTGATTGGGAATGGCAGTTTTCACGGCCAACAGTAAATTGTCATGGCTCCAGGAAAGAAGGTTATCTTCAACAATTGCCGTGTGAGACGGAAGGGACAGATCACCGGCTGGAATTTCAAACCTGTACCTAGTCCAGTACCATGTAGGTTTTAAACTCCCCTTCGGATAAAGCTTCTCCTTAAGCCTCGTTGAAAACCACCGGGTCTCCTCACTGGTGATCAGCCAGATGAGAACTTTAGATTTAAGAACTCGGGAGGGCTCGCCCTCCACCTCTAGGGCGCTCACTCCGCGATCCTCGATCAGAACATCCACAACTTTGGCGGGACTGTGAACCTTGATGCCTTGATCGGTCAGGCTTTGCAGATCCTTGGCTCTACCCACGCGCGTGGCTCGGCGAAAGTGGTAGGGAGCAAAGATCGGAAGAGGCGGCGCCCAGGTCATGCCAGCGTGGTTGGGCTGATAGACCGTTGAAAAAACCTGATGCGCAAGATGCGCAAGCCAAGTCTGCTTAAAAGGAAGCTCCATAAGGGCTTCCCAGAGCTTGATCTGCCCTTCGGCGGACTCCGCACGCAGGTACTCCTCAACTTGCGGCAGGATTTGGTGGGACCTCAACAGGTAATCCGTAAGTGAGCTTTTAAACTCTAAGGGTCCATTTTTGTGCCAAATGCAAAACCCTTTTTCCACCAGGAGAGTTTCCTCTTCTTGCACCAAACGGGTGCGCTGGGAGGGCTTTAAGGCGACGGTGTCAAAGTACCCGAAGGGACCTTCCCAATCATCAGCTCCCCAAGGCCCCATGGCATCAGAGGTGTCCACAAACTGAACATCGTACCCTTTGGCCTTTAGCTCCCCGGCTAGCCAGTGCCCCCTGCCAAAGGCGGACACCAAGGTCACATCAGTTAATTTTTCCATCAGCTGCCACCCTTCTTACAAGCTCATGTTCCTTGCGGTGAACTAGGTACTCCGCCTCATTTAAAGTCAGCCGCCCAAGCTCAGACCCGCTAACCGCCGACTCCTGCCTAAGGATTTCACCAGCGTCCACCTGTTCATTCACCCGGTGAACCGTAACTCCAATGTCCTCTCCCGCACGGTAGGCGGCCTCAATGCTACCAAGCCCCGGATGGCGCGGAAGAAGCGAGGGGTGAAGATTGATCACTGGCCCCTTAAACCCATCCAAAAACTCAAGTGGAACAATCCGCATAAAACCCAAAAGAAAAATCGCCGTCACTCCAAAGCGCTCCAGCACTTTCAAAAGATCTGGCCACGAATCTTGGGCCCTATGAATATGTACGGGAATTCCGCGCAGCCGAGCTCTCTTTACAGCCCAAGCACTTTTTTTACTGGAAACCACAAGGGCCACCTGAGCTGACTCTTCATCCAAAAACGCCGCCAAGTTGGAACCTCTTCCTGACACAAAGATGGCCCATCTCGGTGGCTTCATCACTCCCAAGCTCCCAGCTCAAGGCTTGGCGCCCCAGCCTCCCTGGGGAGGATCTCGCCAAGGTCCATTAGCTCTTCAGAAACCAAAGCAGACAGATCAGCAGCGTCTTTAGCGGGAAGAGCGAAGATCATTCCCACACCGCAGTTGAAAGTTTCTAAAAGACTTTGAGTGCTGAGCTTCGCTCTATCTTTCACTTCTTGAACGAGGGGCGGTAAGTCCCAGGGTTTAACTTGGGCCGAAAGATGCTCAGGAAGCACGCGGGATAAGTTAGTTATGCCCCCGCCCGTGATATGGGCTGCAGCGTGAACTTTAAGTCCTCGCTTTCGCATCTCTTGAGTCAAGGCCACATAGAGCCTGGTCGGAGCCAGCAGCTCCTCCTGTCTGGACTTCCAGTCACTGGCAAAAACTTTTCGCAAAAGAGAGTAGCCGTTGCTATGAAAGCCTGAACTAGCAAGGCCAACGATTCTATCGCCCGCCTGAACCCTAGCCGCTCCCCACATTTTATCTTCATCGACCACGCCCACCGAAAAGCCCGCGCAGTCAAAATGACCCTTTTGGTACATGCCCGGCATCTCAGCGGTTTCACCCCCAAGGAGCACACAGTTTGATTCCTCACAGGCTTTGCGAACTCCGGCTAAAAAAGCCTGAGCCTGACTCTTATCGAGCTGTCCGGTGGCAAAGTAATCAAGAAAGAACAGGGGATCAGCTCCGCAGCACACCAGATCATTCACGCACATGGCAACAACGTCCTGGCCCAGGCCTTCATAGCGCTGAGCCTCGATGCCCCAGAGGAGCTTGGTCCCCACTCCATCGGTGCTGCTGACAAGACATGGTTTTTCGTAACCAGGAAAAGAGGCGCGAAAGACAGCGGCAAAGCCTCCAATGCCAGAGATTACGCGGGGATCTTTTTTCGGAGAATCCGTAGACTTTAGCCAGTCCACTAGGTCGTCACCGGCCTCGATGTCCACACCTGAGGATTTGTAATCCATGCCCGTCCCTTTGAAGTCTTGGTGATACCAGAGCGACCTGAAACATTCAACGCACAGAGCAGTTTCTTCAGTCACTTTGGGAGCGAGCCGGGCCAGCTTGGGGGACCCTGAATTTGGCGCCCTAACCCCTTGGGACTGCTAGGTTTCTTTAATTTGTTGGAGCGCTCCCTAGCCTGAGCTATAATGAGATTTGAAGGGGGACTTCTTGACGATTTCACGCTCATGGAGCTTTCGGGTGGGTGGACCCATGGGGGCCGTAGCTGTGGCCTTTGCCCTGCTAATGGCGCCCTCCCCGACCTTGGCCCAATATGACGATCAGTACGACCCGTTTGCGGACTTTAGCGAGTTTGAAGACGACGAGCAGCAGCGCAAAGACATCGAGTTTTTCGAGAGCGGACGGCTGTTGACCTTTGGTTTTTTGGGCGGCTACCGCAGCTGGACCGACAGCAACTCCCAGCTGTTTGAATCCGCCCCTGCCTTTGGCCTTTTTCTGACCTACTTTTTTGACCTACGCTTTGGCATGCAGGTGAGCTTTTTAACGGGCGATCACTATATGGCTTTTCCGGCCTCAAGGGACGGCGTCAACCCCGCCGTGCCAGGGAACAACTCGCTCACCTCCCTGAACATAGATCTTAAGTACTACTTTAACACTCAGAACGTGACCCGTGGCCTGGCCATCCTCAACCCCTATATTCTTGCAGGTTTTTCGCAAAACTACCGCACCATCACCTTAGTGGATCAAGACGCCTTTAACAAAGAGACCGCCTTTGGGGCGAACTTCGCTTTAGGGATTGAAATACCCATTATGGATGGGAAGCTCTTTTTGGGCGGCCAAGGCATGTACCGCCTGGTCAACTTCCCCGATGAGGGCCAGGAGCTGATCAACACCCGAGTGGACGGCGGCACTGGACTGCCCGATCCGCGGCGAACTGGCATCATCACCCGCGGTGACGTGGTGGAGTTTTTGGGAGTGATGGGAATCAACTTCTGAGGCCCTTTTAAGACCTTCTTTTTTTCATAACAAAAATTCGAATGGGAATGCCCTCAAGACCAAACTGCGTCTTGAGTCTTTTGGATAAAAACCTACGGTAGCCGTTGTCCACCACTTCCGGGAAGTTGGCAAACGCGATAAAGCTCGGCGGTTTTTGCTGCGTCTGAGTTAGATAGTAGAACTTGGCGGTTTTTGTGCCTGACACCGGGGCCGGGGCCTGACGGATGACTCTAAAGAAGAAGTCATTGAGCTGAGAGGTGGAGATTTTCGTATTAAGCTTACCTTGCATCTCCTCAATTTTTGCAAAAAGACTTTTAAGGCCTTTGCCGGTCAGTGCGCTGACAAACACCACGGGCACGTCATTGTAGAAGTGAAATACGTTCTCTAACTGGGCTTTGAAGCGGGACCGCATTTCGGGAATGCGCTTTTCGCCCTCATCGATCTTGTTGGCCACAAGCAGTACGGGCTTGTGATTTTCTAGAGCCAACTCAAGGATCTTAGCCTCCTGCTCCCCCACTCCCTCTAAGATATCAACAATCAGGAGAACAAGATCTGATTCAACCAAGGCATCTCTGGATTTAAAACTTGAGATCTTCTCTAGGCCCGGGGTCCTCTTAGCAGCTTTTCTAAGTCCCGCCGTATCAATCAGCGTGTACTTTCCTTCGTCGTAGTTAAAATCAAAAAAGGTGGAATCCATCGTGGTTCCTGCCTTTTCAGATACCAGCACCTGATCTTTACCGAGCAGTTGATTCACCAGTGAGCTTTTGCCGGCATTGGGCTTTCCAAGAAGAGCCAGCTTAAAGCGATCCCCTGTGGGGGGAGCGTCCAATGGCACGTCGGTCGCGTGGGAGGTCAGCCACTCTAATATCTCACCCATTCCTAGGCGCTGCTCAATGGACACGCTCACAAGATCCACTCCGAGCTTAAAAAATTCAGCTTCCAAGAGTTCACGGTCGTGGTGCTGATCGACTTTGTTAAGAACCGTGAGAAAGGGCTTACCCACAGACTGAAGCCTTCGGAAAAGATCCTCATCTTCAGGCAACAGGCCTGCCTTGGCGTCCAATATAAAGACGACCAAATCCACCGTTGCTAAAAAGGCACCGACTTGCTCACGGATGAGGCTCGAGATTTCATCTTTGGCCTCGGTGAGTCCCCCGGTATCGTACACAACGAATCGCTTATTCCAAATCTCAACTTCCTCTTCAAGAATGTCCCGCGTGACCCCGGGCTGGTTTTTCACCATGGCCCGGCGCTGGCCAATCAGATAATTAAAGAGGCTTGATTTTCCCACGTTGGGGCGGCCAACGATCGCAACGGACGTGGGACGTAGGGAGCTATTTTCTTCGGACATAACCTAGCTCCCGGAGATGAACATCATCATCCTGCCAATTTTTTCTTACCACCACATGAAGGCCTAAAAATACTTTACGCTCGAGCCATTTTTCAAGATCTCTGCGGGCTCTGATGCCAATCTCTTTTAGATTCTTTCCGCCCTGGCCGATCACAATGGCTTTGTGAGCCGTCTTAGGCACTAAAAGGTCTGCTTGAATTCTAACCAAATCATCCCCTTCTTGAAACTGAGTCAGCCGCACGCCGAGACCGTAAGGGACTTCTTGCTCCAAAAGCTCAAAGCACTTTTCGCGGATCACCTCCCGGGCGATGTCACGCAAATTCATCGTGGTCCATTGATCAGGGGGATAAAGATAATGCTCGCTTTCAGGAACTAAAGTGAGTGCCAGATCGAGCACTTCTTTTCTGGCCTGAGTGGGCTCCTTTTCGACCGACACAATCACCCTTGGAGCCTCATCAGGGACGAGCTCTTTAAGAAAGGCTTGGTCCTCATCCGTGGGCTCAAGATCTGCCTTGGTAACCACCACAGCGTAAGGCTTGCCTGAAGCTTTAATGGCCTCCATTTGCTGCACTAGCAAAGTGCGATCTTTGGGATAAACCTGCATCGGAACACACAGCAAAATAGCATCCGCATCTTTTACGCGCTGACTGATCTCTTCGCCCAAAAACCTGTTCAGACCTGAGGTGGGAAGCACAAAGCCTGGAGCATCGACAAAAATAATCTGTCCGCTCTCTAAGGTGACGATGCCCTCAATGCTTCGCCGTGTGGTTTGAGGCTTGGATGTCACAATGGATAGGCGCGACTCCAAAAGAATGTTTAAGAGCGTGCTTTTGCCCGCATTGGTAGGACCGACAAGGGCCACATAGCCAACTTTCATGAACTTTTCTCCCTTGTCTTAAGCGCCATTTTCGCAGCCTGCTGCTCGGCTAGCTTTTTGGAAGTGCCTTCGCCTGTGGCCAGCTGCGTATCTCCGCAGCGCACCTCCACCAGAAAGACCTTTTGATGTTGGGGCCCCGACTCACTGATTACGTGATAGGTGGGCGTAAGCTTTCGCTCCCTTTGAAGCTCTTCCTGGAGCTGGGTTTTGTGATCCCCGTAGTGGCCCTCTTCTGAGTCCAGTCCATAAAGATCATCGCGAAAGAGTTTTTCGACAAACTGAAAAGCGCTCGACCAGCCTAAATCCAGGTAGATCGCGCCCACAAGAGCCTCAAGAACGCTTGAGAGAATGCGCGGATTCTGGCGAGTTCCCATGGCCTCCTCGCCTTTACCTAGCAGAAGCCAGGTCTGAAGGGATAGCTCTTTAGCTTTTTGGGACAAACTGGCCTCACTCACAAGAAGAGCCCGTCTTCGCGACAAAACTCCCTCTGACAAATCGACAAAGGTTTGCACTAAAAGGTCACTGATGATCAGACCTACAACCGAGTCCCCCAAAAACTCAAGCCGCTCGTTGTGGCCTGCCACCTGAGAGCTTTCATTAACAAAACTTCTATGGGCCATCGCCTGGCGGTAAAGCTCTATATTTTGAGCCGGAATGGCCTGGTCTTTAAGAAACTGTGAAAGGGATTTTTCCCAGTCAAAGGCTTCCATATTTTTCATGCAAGCCACCTGCCGACCAGTGGCGGGCTCGGGCTGCGGGAGCTCTGATCAAAGCCCTGGATGAGAACATCCTGCTCAAACTTTAGGTCACTAAAATCTTCAACGGGGAGTTGCACTTTCCAAAAGT
>CAYRIE010000052.1:0-9314 GCA_964424215.1 uncultured Pseudobdellovibrionaceae bacterium | reverse complement strand
TAAGCCTTTTTCACAAATTCTGACTTAAGGTTCATCGCGCCAAATCCGTCGATCTTGCACGAAATGTTGTGACCGTCGGGACCATCGACCAAGCGAATGTTTTTGACTTTGGTTCCGACTTTCACCGCAGAGGATGCGCCTTTTACTTTAAGATCTTTCACTACAGTAACCGAGTCTCCGTCCTGAAGGATCTGACCAAAAGCATCCTTAACTGCGTTTGGATCGGCCTCGGCAGGCTGATCTTGGTCCGTGAGGGTCCACTCTTTGTAGCACTCCGGGCAGTTCCAAAGGTTGCCGTCGAAGTAAATATTTTCTGATTGGCATTGGGGGCACTGAGTAGGTTCCGACATAAAACGGATACTAGCCTACGGGCGGGCGCTTGAAAAGCCGCTCTAAGTTAGCTAGGCTCCAGCCTGATCTGAAAAGGAGACTTATCTATGGCCGATCTTCAGCTTTACACTTTAGCAACTCCCAACGGGCAAAAGGTGCGTGTGGCTCTTGAAGAGATGGGCCTTGAGTACGATCTTCACGAGATAGACATCATGAAGGGTGAACAGTTTAAACCTGAATTTGTTGCCATCAATCCCAACTCCAAGATTCCTGCTCTAGTGGACTTAAAAGGGCCCGGTGGAAAGCCCTTATCTATTATGGAGTCCGGCGCAATTTTGATTTACCTGGCAGAAAAATCAGGAAAGTTCCTCGCTAGCGAGGGCGCAGAGCGGAGCCTGACTTTGCAGTGGCTTTTTTTCCAAGTCGGCGGAGTGGGCCCCATGTTTGGGCAGTTTGGGCATTTTTATAAGTACGCCGCCTCTAAAATCGATCATCCGTATCCGGTTCAGCGCTACGCCAATGAGTCCAAGCGCCTTTTAGGTGTGCTCGAAAAGAGACTGACCGAATCTGAGTATCTAGCGGGTGCTGAATACACGATTGCAGACATGGCGACCTTTCCCTGGGTGATGGGTCTAAGAATTCACTACCAGGCCGATGAAATTTTAGAGCTACCCAGCTTTAAAGCTGTTTGGCAGTGGGTGGATAAGTGCGCCGCTCGGCCTGCTACGGCGCGCGGCCTTCTGTAGTTCCAAAGCTCGGGACGAAAGGCTAGGCATTCCCAGTCTAATATGTACTGGAAAATGTTGATCATTTGTTCGGTTTTGCGCGTTGATCAAAAAACACTAAAATTTGCCCTGCTGTCTTTTTATGGGATCAAAATGTCTCAATAGTTTCACAGCCTTAACCACCTCTTAACGCTCGTCTCGATTCGACACATGGTGCGCTCCTTGCACAGGTTGGGCCCCTAGAGGGGGTATCTATGAGATCGCTACAACGTGTTTTTCAGAAGAGTTTATTGCTTGCCGTGCTGGGCATGGGACTTACCGGCTGCGGACAAGACAACTGGGTCAAAGATGCCCAGGTCGACGTCGTTACAGATCGTGGGCAAGTGTTAGCAGACGTGGACGTGTTTTTGGATACGGGGGGACTTCAGCTTGCGGCCACCACCTTGCCCATTTATGCGCCCGGCTCGCTCAGTCAGATCGGAAGTTTTGGACTTTATCCAAGTGTGGGCTCAGATGCTCACAACCATGTGCTGAGCCTTTCCTTAAATGTTTCGGACGCGCTGAGCTTACCAGAGGGGCTTGAGCCTATTTTGCCTAACGGCGACACCTTGCCCTTAAAGGGGATGGACAAGGATTCTGTGCTGAGCTTTCCGGTTGGAGCCAGCAGCTCCCGAATCTATTTGCATGTGAACACTCAGACGCAAAATCTTATGATCGGCAGTGCCGTGACACTGGAAGGTCTTGGAAACCCGACAGGGCGCACCTTCAGTCTGTTTGGTCCAGCACCACTTGGCTCAAATGTGCAGGCCTGGTTTGGCACCTTCTTTGGTGTCGGTCCTAAAACCAACGGGTTTGGAGTCTTCCTTACCGCAAAACTCGACGGCTCCCTACTTAAGCAGCAGTCCTCTAAGAGGACCACTGCTCCTTCTTCAGAAGTTTTTGAAGAGCGTCAGGTGACCTCGGGAACCCGCCAAGCTCTGGACCAGCACATGCTGGAGCTTCACAACCGGCGAGCCACACTTAGGGTGCACTAGTTTGTTCAACCAACTGAGGGCAAAAAAGAGGGGGCGGGTGAATCCGCCCCCTCTTTTATTCTAGAGACTGGTTTGCAGTTACCGTGCGAGATATCCGCCATCCACAGGAAAGTAAGCGCCGGAGACAAACGAGGCCTTGTCGCTCGCCAGCCACGCGATAACTTCAGCAACCTCTTCAGCTTCACCAAGGCGGCCAATGGGGTGAAGGTCCACAAGTTGCTTTCGCTCTTCAGGCGACATGCTCTCTTCAACAAGAGGTGTATTGATAAAGCCCGGCCCAACCGAGTTAACTCGAATATCTTTGGAGGAGTACTCAAGTGCAGCGGCCTTAGTAAGACCCACCACTCCATGCTTGGCAGCCACGTAGGCACCTGAGCCGAGGAAGCCTACCTGGCCCAAGATAGATGAGATGTTGACGATGGATCCGCCGCCGCTATTGAGCATGGCTGGTATCTGGTATTTCATGCCATAAAAAACGCCGGATAAATTGATGGAAATAACTTTCTCCCATTCGTTCAACTCGTAATCTGCAACGTTGGCAATGGCCCCGCCGATGCCCGCGTTGTTGATAGCTATGTCGAGTTTGGAGAAAAGCTCCACCGTTTGCTTAACGAGATTCTCGTTGTCGGCGGGCTTAGAGGAGTCGGCTTTGACAAAGCCAGCTTTCGGTCCCTCCTGTTCTGCCAGAGTTTTTGTCTCCTGGCCGGCGGACTCATCGATATCAGAGATGACAACATTGGCACCATGACGGGCCAAATTAAGGGCCACTTCACGACCAATGCCGGACCCACCTCCGGTAACAATAGCGACCTTTCCTTCGAAATGGGACATAGCTTTGCCTCCTAAGTAATTAGCAGATGGGATGATTGGTACCATAAGGACTGGCGCACCTTTGTCAAAACCATGTAGTATTCTACCGGGCTCTAGGTTTTTGAGCTAAGCTGAACGCAGAGGGACTGTTTATGGATGCACCACAAATGCCCGTTCTCTTTATTGGACATGGCTCTCCTATGAATGCGCTTGCTGAGAACGAGTTTGCACAACTGTTAGGCCAGCTGGGCTCAAGCCTTTTGCCTCGGCCCAAAGCGGTGTTGGTGGTGTCTGCGCACTGGATGACCGAAGGCACCTGGGTCACCCACATGAAGGAGCCGCGAACCATTCATGACTTTTATGGCTTTCCGGAATCGCTCTTTCAGGTGCAGTATCCCGCACCGGGGTCCCCAGAGCTCGCCGAGAGAGTTCAGCATCTTTTAGGTTCTTCTAAGGTTCAGCTAGATTCTTCAAACTGGGGACTAGATCACGGCACTTGGTCGGTGCTCCGACATATTTACCCAGAAGCTGACGTTCCGATTGTGCAGCTCAGCCTAGATATGAGTCAGCCCGCTGAGTATCACTATGAGCTTGGAAAAAAGCTCACCCCGCTGCGGAGTGAAGGCGTAATAATTATAGGTAGCGGTAATCTTGTGCACAACCTTCGGCAGCTCAACTGGGCTGATCCTGCACCGCCTCACCCGTGGGCTGTACAGGTGGATGAGTGGTTTGAAAATCAAATTCTTGAGCGCAACGATCGCGCTCTTGTTCACGAGTACGAAATCACCGAGGCCCAGCGCCTCAGTGTCCCCACACCGGACCATTACTACCCCTTTCTTTACGTGCTCGGGGCCTCAGATCCCAAAGATGAGATCACTTTTGATATTAAAGGAATCCACCACGCATCCATCTCAATGAGGTCTGTTCGATACGCACCGGCGCCCTAGGGCACCTTAACGATATCGCCACTGCTAAGAATTTTGCCGTTAAAGGTCAGGGGTACAGGCTGACCTGTCTGAAAGTGGTCTCCCATATCGCTTATTCGGCCCTTACCTGCCTGTATGCGGAGCTGGGGCTCAATGACTTTTCCGCTGCTTCCCACCTTGCCAACGGGCTGCCCAGCTTCCACCAGGTCACCTTCCTTCACCAGCACACTGTCCTGCTGGAGATGGGCTAAAAGAACGGTGACCTTTTCGCAGTAAAGGAGAACGTAATTGCCAGCTTCAGTCTGGGGTTCTGGAACAAACATCTGATCGTCGGTTTCATTGGAAACCGCCCCCAAAATTTCTCCAGAACAGGGGGCGTAAACTGGTTCACCGAAGCTGTAGTATCTGCTTAAATCCTTGGGAAGCACTCCCTGCGCCCGGAGTCCACGGGGTCCGAGTTTGACCAAATCTGTGGCAAATTTCTGAGGATATCCTTCATGTTGTTGGGTCACCGATGAACCGCTTCCGCCAAGGAGAACGCCAAAGGTTCCTCCCTTAAGTGGAAATTGAAGCTCAAGGGGAGAAATATCAGCAGAGAGATTTTCGCCTTTCAGGCTTTGGAAAAGACTTACAAGGGTTCCGAAGGCTAAAGTCCCCACCACAACCAGCATAAGCAGCGGCTTCCACTTGCGCTCAGGCAGAAGTGGCAGATTTTTTGATCTTAAAAACGTTCTCAGTGCGGCTAGTACAAAGAGCGCTAGAAAAAGTTTAGGCCAGAAGCTAGCAAATACAAAGCTGCCTCCGCTTTGATTCATGCCAATCAGAGCTCCGCCCACCCAAACCGCTAGGCTGATTCGGTAAAGCCGGCTGGTGCCTTTAGTAAATGCCACCCAGAAAATCAGCAGCGCCGGAACGATAAAGAAGCTAATGAACGCGGAACCTACTAGCAGATCGATCGTATCTAAGCCTAAGATTTCACCCATGGGTTGGCGCCGCCTTTAAAAGTAAAACCTTGTGTTAAAGCACCTAAAAACTCCTGTAAAGACTTACTGCCCTAGTTGAAGTTGTCACACCCTTCGGCTTAGCCTACCGGATTAAAGGAGGCCCATATGCCAGATCTACGAGAATCAAATGAAAAAGGCATTATCGTTCCAGCACTCTTGTGGTGGGCAGGGGTGCCCTTAGTGGTGGTCCTGCTGCTTTGGTTTTTCGTTTTTTAAGAGGGCAGCCAAAAGTGGGCCTTGCCAGGCGTTTAAATTTATTCTAGAAACCCCTTCTTTCATAAAAAGTAAGGGGTGATGAATGTCTAAAGTGACGGTCGTTTTAAGAACGCTGATGGGGCTCATGTTCGTCTTTGCTGGAATCACCGGTCTTTTTAACTTGGTTCCTGCACCGCCCGATCTGCCCGAAAATCTTCAGGCCTTCAACACCGGCCTGGCCGCGAGTACTTACTTTTTCCCGCTCCTTAAAATTACTGAGACCATCTGTGGAATCTTACTGCTGACGGGACTTTATGTGCCTCTGGCCCTGGTGGTGCTAGCGCCGATCGTCCTGAATATTTTCTTTACTCATCTGTTTATGGCACCCAGCGGGCTACCCCTGGCTGCCGTTTTGGGAATTATCTTAATTTATCTGTCCTTTTTTGCTCGACCCTACAGCCGGGTGATCCGGGGCCTTTTTGTGAAGCGCCCCTAACGCGGCGTTTCGATGCGGGTGGTAGTGACGGCTGGTGCCGAACGGGCGTACCACTAAAAAATGCCAGCCAGCCGCAAAGAGATTGTCTGCTCCTTTGAAGAAAAGATCACCAGGGGCTTTGTTGAGTGCCGAGACATCGAGCGCTCGGAAAGAGCTTGGCGCAGCTTCAAAGTGTCCAGCATCTGCTTTGGCCTGGCCTTGTTCTCGGTTTTAATCCCCGTACTTCATTTTGTTCTCGTACCAGGGTTTCTCGTGGGGAGTGTTCTATTGGGTCTAGAGGGCTGGCGCACCAAAGCTGAGATTCTTAGCGGCGAGTTCACATGTCCCAACTGTGATCACGTGCACTCTATGGCGAAAAGATCTGAGATCTTTCCTCAGACGGCACGTTGTGAGCGCTGCTTTTTTACGCTCACGCTATCGGAGTAGCTTTCAGGATCTGCGGTTGGTGAACTGCAGGGGCACTTCAAAGTCAGCTTTTTTCACCTCGGCCATACACTCCTGAAGAGCATCAAAGCTTTTTGAAGTAACTCGGACAAAGTCCTCTTGAATGGCCGGTTGAACTTTCACTTTGGAATCTTTGATGATTTTAACGAGTTTTTTGGCCTGCTCTTTGGTCAGCCCCTGAGCGATGGTGACAGTTTGCCTAAGCATTCGCCCGCCGGCGGGCTCAGGGTCGGCAAACTGCAGGGCGCGGATATCTACACCCCGGCGGTGAGCTTTGGACTGAAGAATGTCCTTCATGGCTCCGATCTTATAGTCATCGTCAGCTAAAAGAGTGATTGTTTTTCGATCCCACTCGTACTCGCTTTTGCTGCCTTTAAAATCAAATCGGCTCAGGATTTCTTTTTTGGCCTGGTTCACGGCGTTGTCGAGCTCTTGAATGTCTATTTCCGAAACGATGTCAAAAGATGCCATAGATCACTTTTTTCGCCCCAAAGGCTGCGCCTGTCAATAGGTCGGGCCGCAAAGGTAGGGGCTTTGGCGGGATTTAGGTCGCAAACAGGTCGCCAGAAGGCCGGGGCCAGTTTCACACCGCCCTTGAATCGGCGACAATAGAGCTAGGAAACCTAACAAGGGAGTAGGGAATGAAAGTTGTCAAAGAAGTGAATGGTCTTACCTTTTATCAGAAACGCTCAGGCAGGTTCGCTGTCGAAAAGGACGGAAAGCTCATTCACGGTGTGGAAAAAGTAAAAGCACTGGTTGCTGCGGGTCTTATCAAAGCCGCCATTCCCGAAAAAGAAGCGCCCGCGTACGTGGCACCGGCTCCAGAAGAGGCCGCAGCTGATGAGACGCCCACGGAGGAGGTTGCTTAAGGCCCAGACTTTTACGGGCCTCCTGTAATACTTAAGCAGCCTGCTCTTTAAGTTTAAGCTGCACTCCTTTAGACCTCAGGGTAGCACCTGAGGTTTTTTTTATGGCCTTTATTCCCGACAGCTGGATCGAAGTGTTCGCCTTTGAAACCCCGCTACTTGAGCTTTTAACTCGATCCACAATCCTCTACTTTTTGATTTTGTTCTTTCTAAGAATCCTGCCTCGCCGAACCGGTGCAGAGCTTGGCATAACGGACATCGTGTACATTCTTATCGTTGCGGAGTCTGCGGCCCGCTCTCTGGGTGAGTATCAGAGCGTCGGAGATGGGGCCGTAGTGGTGGCAACACTGATGGGCTGGAACTACGCCCTGAATTTTTTAAGCTATAGATTCCCTTTTTTCGATCGGCTCACCTCAGCTCCGCCCCTTACCATTGTTAAAAACGGCAGAGTCATCAAGCGCGCCCTTGAAAAAGAGCTTTTAACGGAAGAGGAGTTGATGGAGAGCATCAGGAAGCAAGGCGTGGAAAAAATCAGCGACATTAAAATTGCCCGAGTGGAGCCTGAGGGCCGAATCACCGTGATCAAAAAAGATCCCAAAGACTAAAGTCGAGCAGGCTACATTCCTTTGCTGTGGCTTTCCACTTTAAGAGATACTTGGTCCCATGGATACAGGCACCATCCTGCTGATGACAGGACTCTTTTATTTTGCCGCTCACTTTTTGGGCTATGTCTTTCAGAAAACCCTGATTCCGGACATCCTGATTCTTATCACTATAGGTGTGATCGTTGGCCCGCTACTGGGTTTGGCTCAGGTTGAGGACTTTGGGCGAATGGGCCAAGTGATGACCATCATCGCCTTAACCGTGATTCTTTTTGAAAGCGGCACCTCTCTTAAAATTTCAGCTCTAAGCTCCTGTATGGGCTCTATGCTGGGGCTGACCCTTTTGACTTCTGCTGTCACGATTGGGGTCATCACCGTAGGCACTGTCGCGCTTTTCGGCGGTGACTGGATGATGGCCCTTCTAACAGGAGCCATTTTAAGCGGCACGAGCTCCTCGATCGTAATTCCAATGGTGCAGTCGCTTAAAGTCAGCGAGCGCCCTGCCACCATCCTCATTATGGAATCGGCCCTCACGGACGTGACTAGCATTGTGGGTGCCTTTGCAATTCTCAACGCCATAGAAGTGGGTGAGTTTGGAGCCATTGGAATCGTAGGTGAGGTTTCAACGGCTCTTCTTTTAGCCACGGCCCTAGGTCTTGGTCTTGGGGTTTCGTGGTCCTTTGCATGGAATAAAATCCGCCAGTTTCCGGACAGTGTGTTTTCTACCGTAGCGTTCACATTTGTCATATATGGCTTGGCGGAACTTTTGGGCGCGAGCGGCCCCATCGCCGTGTTAGCTTTTGGGATCACCCTGGCTAACGCTCCCCTTGTTTTTAAAGATAGAGCGCTGCCGAAAATTTCTGAGACCGAGCAGAAATTTTACCGTGAGATCGTGTTCATCCTAAGAACCTTTTTTTTCGTGTTCCTGGGCATTTCTGTGCAGTTCTCAGGCCCGGGCACCTTCCTAACTTCGCTCCTTATAGTCCTGGCCATCTATTTTTTGAGGCCATTTATCATGCGCATGACCCTCTCTAGGGAAGATGCAGATTCCAAAGAGGCTTCGATTATTGCCATCATGCTTCCGAAGGGGCTAGCTCCTGCTGTTCTGGCAAGCTTGGTTGCACAAAGGGGCCTTGAGGGCGGAGATACACTGCAGGCCATCGTCTTTTCCATTATCATCTTAAGTATCTTAGCCACCGCAGTGCTCGTGCCTCTGGTGCGAAAGGGCAGGGTGGGGCAGTTTTACTCTAAGAGCTTAGCTAAATTTAATCGCTCCGAGCCCTAGCGTCCTACCTCGCGTTTTTAATTAGCATTCTCGTTGTCCAAGGCTCCGATTAAGGTCTAAATTAGACTCATTATTTTTCTGATACACTAGCAGGAGTTTGTAAGTGAAATGGAGCTTAATTCTGATGGTAGCTTTTGGAGCAGGCTGTGCGTCGGCCCCTTTAGAAGATGATTTGTCCTATCTCTTTTTGGAGGAGGTCCAAGGGGATCAGGCCTTGCAATGGGTGGAAGCTGAAAATCAGCAGACCTTAAAGGAGCTAGGTAGCACAGCAGAGTTTGCTCAACTAGAACGTGATGCGCTCCGAGTTTTAGAAGCCCAGGACAAGTTGGCCTATGGCTCGCTCAGAGACGGGATGATCTACAACTTTTGGCGGGATCAAAAGCATGTCCACGGTCTGTGGCGTCGCACGCCTCTAGAGTCCTATAGGAGCGGAAAACCCAAATGGGAAAATCTTTTAAGTTTTGATGAACTCAATGCCAAGGAAAAAGCCTCCTGGGTGTTTAAAGGCTCTCATTGTCAGACATCTCCGGGGGAGCGCTGCTTGATTCGACTCTCCCCCACCGGCAAGGATGCTGTTGAGTTAAGAGAGTTTGATCT
>CAYRIE010000051.1:0-9396 GCA_964424215.1 uncultured Pseudobdellovibrionaceae bacterium | reverse complement strand
GATCTACTTGGGCATGGGACTTGTCTACGGGCAGATGGGACTTCACGCCGAGGCCAGGGATTTCTTTTCCAAAATTTTAGAGCAGCACCCGGAATCTCCTGAGGCCGTGCTGGCCAGTCGAGAGATATCTGACCTAGCCCATCTGCGCGGAGCGAGAGGAAGAGAGCTATGAGCCATAAATGGACTCAATTCACCTTAGTGGCGCTGGCTCTGGTTTTTGGAGCTCCTCTTCTAAAAGCTGAGACAGCTTCTGAGGAAGAGCGCAGGCTGCACAGAATCTATGAGAGTTATCTTGCCGAGCCTGTGACCGATGAGCAGTGGAATGCGCTTTTTTCAGCACAGCAGGAAGATATCTACGCCATCCAGCCAGGGGACACGCTTTGGGAGCTAAGCTTAATCTTTTTCGGCGATGGCCATTATTGGCCCAAGCTGTGGTCCATCAATTCACGACTGACCAACCCCCATCTGATTTTACCGGGCTACCAGATCCGGTTTCTTCGAGGGCCGGGAAGTGTGCTGCCGCAGATGACTCTTGAGCCTTCAGAAGGGGGCTCCGTCCCTCAGCTTTGGGCGGAACCTTCCCCTAACCGAAAAGAGCAAGACACCGAAACGGCACTTGCTGAGAGTGCTGAAGGCGATTCACTCTACCTGCTTGTAGATGCACCGGAAATCCCAGCGCCTATGTACCCTGCAACCCCCCTTCTCAAAGATCTGCCCGACACCTTTCCTGATGGAAGGTCCAATCATCAGTACGATGAGGTGGGTTTTTCTTTTGAAGAAAGACCTACTCTTGATTTAACGCCCGCCGTAGCTCTTCGCAGTTTTGTTAGTGACGAGCCAGTGACGACCGTTGGAGAGGTGATAGAGCAGGCCGGACCCAATGAAATGGCAGGAATGCTCCAGTACCTCTACATTCAGTCCGGTGAGAGCGTGAGGGTGGGTGATCGCTTTATGGCTCTAGGACCATCGAGCCAAGTCGGTTCATGGTCGCGCAAGGGGCGTATCTATCACATCTACGGAGAGATTGAAGTCACTGATGAAACCACCGCCGGTGAGAATATCTTTCGCGCCGTGGTTTTAAACTCCGTCGATGGAGTGCCCGCGGGGGCAAAGATCGTGCGCGAGCAGACCCCCTATTACAGCTTCTCTCCTGAGGGCAGGGTCTCTAATGTATCGGCCGAGGTGATGGGCGTCAGGAGGGAAGCCTTTGGCGAACTTTACGGTTTGGGATCTGAACTTTATTTGGATCGCGGCGAGCGCGATGGCCTCATGGTGGGTGACATTCTTTACCTCACTGCGGATCGGCGCCAACGCATTCCTAAGCCTAAGGTGACCCACGCACCGGTTTATTCAGCCGTGGCCAAGATTGTGCACACCGGTCAGGACGTAGCGACCGGAGTGCTAGTTACGTCCTACAACGACATCCAAAAAGGTGATGTCTCGGGTCAGAGCAGCGTGCCCGACCTGATTTATCCTCAGGCTGAAGAGCGCAGCAACATCCAGTTCATCGACTGAATCCGGCTACCGGACAAAAAGGGGGTTAAGCGCCCCAAAAGGCCCAGCTCAGCTGGTCTGCTTTTTTGCAGCCCTTCATGGCATGCTTCTTAAAAACCTCTCCCTTGTTGCCGCCCTTTGCCCTCGTCTTTCACGCGACCAGTACAGCTATCTCCTAAGGCACTACCGGCAGCGAGGACTTGAAGGTGCAGATCTTGAGACCTTACTTAAAAAGGGTCCCAAAGATTACGGATGGGATCTCGGTGAGCTCAAGCGCGAAGCAGTCAGGTTGCAATATTATCTGGAGCAAACGGATGTTCATCATGTTTATCCAGGCCACTGTCTTTACCCAGAGTCTCTGTTTCAACTCGATCGGCCCCCTTTATTTTTTCTACTAAAAGGTGATTTAAGGGTTTGGGAGGGAAGGTTTCTCAGTGTTGTGGGGGCTCGCAGGTACACGTCGGATTCGGCCGTTTGGATGCGCCGAGAGCTTAAGCCTTTTGTGGAAAGGGAGAAGATCTGCACGGTGAGTGGGGGCGCCATAGGCGTCGATCAAGAAGCCCACAGTTTGGGTGCCTTTTATGGAGCTGGCACAGTGGCAGTGCTCCCTTCAGGATTAGAGCAAATCTACCCGAAAAGCTTATCTTTGCCCGAGTCAGGAGCGCTTTTGTTTTCCGAATGGCTGCCTTGGGAAACCGTGCGGCCCTACTACTTTAAGTTTCGAAACCGAATCATCTCGGCCCTCTCCCCAGGCCTTCTGATCATCGAAGCAGGTGAAAAAAGTGGGACCATGCTCACCGCCGACTGGGCGGGCGATCTGGGGCGAGAGATCGGAGTTGTGCCAGGCTCGCCGCTCCTTCCGAGTTACCGCGGAAGTTTGCGTCTTTTGCAAGAGGGAGCTGCCGTCATCACCGATCTTAAAGATTTGCATTTGTGGTGGCAGGGACTTACTAGGAGTTCCAGTTCTTCCGCAGCAGGTGCACTGTGAGAGCTCCAAATAATAGGTTGGGTCCCCACATGGCCATCGCAGGCGAGAGAGTCTGAGACCTGGCCATTCCCTCAAAGGCAGCGTGAAGCATCCAGTAACCAACAATCACCATCAGGCTAAGAACAAAGCCTGATGATTTGCCCGAGCGCCTGTTGCTGCGGCTGCCAAGTCCCACGCCCAGCCCGCCAAAGATCAGACAGGCGAAGGCTAGGGCCCACCTGCGGTGGTACTCTGTTTCAAGGCGCACCTTCTTAGAGGTCTCTAGCGTTGGATCCCTTAAAACCTGCTGCAGATCCTCGAGGGTCATAGATTGGGGTGACTGCTGGCGCACGCTGGTGGCAATGGGGCTGGCTAACAGAATGTCGTAGGTGGAGAATCGGATCTTGGTGTGACGGCCATCTTGGAGTCTGTGAACGTGGCCATTGATCAGTCTGAGAGACGCTCGCTGGGCCGTAGGATCGGAGGATTTCAGAACCTGGCCTCTTTCCGCAATGATGGTTAAAGGAACGGCCCGAGATCTTTCATCATAGATGAATATTTCTTGCAGCAGCCCCGACTTCGCATCAGCTTGTCCGGCGTAGATCACAAGTCCCTGGAAGAACCCCTCGGAAAAAGTTCCCGGGCGAATCACACCTGCGGCCCTTTGACTTCCCAGATTGTGAACAAGGACCTCAAACTGTCTGTTGCCCCATGGTGCCATCTGAAACGCCGTTTGCGCCGATCCCCAGCTTACCAGTGTGGCCAAGACCAAAGCTGGAAACATCAGGGCCGGCATGCTTAAGCCCACCGAGCGCATGGCGATGATTTCTGATTCATCACTGAGGCGCCCATAAGTTAAAAGCACCGCAAACAAAAGGCTCATCGGCAGAATGATTGGAAGAAAGCTGGTGGAAAGGTAGAGAACGATTTCAGCAATGACGCTAAGTGAGACCCCGTGGATCAGGATAAACTCGGTCAAGCGTAAGGCCTGGAACATCAGTAAGATGAGAATGAAAACAATGTTGCCCATGATGAAGCTGGGTAACATTTCAGAGAAGATATACCGAGCTGCCAGGCGACTTCTTAAAAACTCCAATGGGGCCTACTTATTTTTCGATGAGCTTGTAGGGGCGATATTCGCCAATGCGGTAACCAGTGAGCCATTCCAGCCCGTCACTCAGCATCAGATTAACATCTTTCAGTGACCAATCGGTCCAACTTCTTCCCGCGTCGAACGTCCAGTCCTGGGCAGCGACCAAATCCTGCATCACTGCCGGATGCTGACCCGTAAACTTCCTAAGGCCGTACTGCTTGGCGTAGCTGAAGCCCTCTTCCTTCTTTTTGGTTCCATGCCACCAGTAATTTAGCAGATTGGTTTTAGTGCCCATCTGTTGCGGGGGCTTCACCCAGCCATAGTGATAAACCGAACCCCCTGAGTGAACCACGTTCAGTTTGCGCCCGTCGATGCGGAAACCTTGGGCGTCCCTAAAACTCGTAGCGCCAGAGTCTTTTTTGATCGCGCGAATTTCATTGCGGTACCATTTTCGATTGGTCGCAACGGTCGAGTAGTCGCCATAAAAGTGAATGTACTTGAACAAAAGCCCTTCCACTTGAGGATCCTGCTCGTGTTCCACCATGCTTTGATGGATGCGTGCCAGGTCCTTTTCGTGAACCACCTCATCGGCTTGAAGATAAAAGCACCAGTTGTGCCGGCAGTGCTCTAAAGCCTCATTGGTCTTCTCACTTAGAATAAGACCGCCGGAGGTTTTCTGGGTGTCCCAGTGGGTGTCAATGATGCGGATTTTTGAATCCCCAAGACCTTCGACAAGTTCTCTGGTGCCGTCGGTGGACTGGCCCACACCTACGACGAGTTCATCCACCATAGGCAGAAGAGATCTGAGCGAAGCCTCAAGGGGATAGCCCATCAGGACAGCATTTCGAACGACTGTAAATCCAGATACTTGCATCATTAAGAGGTACCAGGAGGGCCTAGAGGGGTCAATGTTTGGAGACGGGGTGGTCGTGGAGAATTGACCCTGGGAGCAGGAGGTCTACAATAGAATCATGGTCAGAGTGCTAGTGCTTTTAGAAGAGTATAACGAGCTGCTGTTTCTTGAGACCTTCTTAAAGAAGCTGGGGTTTGACACCCTGGGGCTGCACAGGACGGTCTTATTGGACCGAAAACTTTTGGGCTTTTCGCCGCAGCTGCTCATCACCCAGGTCCGCGGCAAAAGGTGGACAGGTCTGCAGATCTTAGAGCCCCTTCGTGAGGATGGTCGCCGGCTTCAAGACCACTGTAAAATTGTAGGACTGACCCGCGGCGGTGAAGCCCTAACAGATAAAGAGAAAGACTTTTATGACGGCTTCGTTCAGAGCCCCATTGCTCCGGCCACCTTCCTTGGAGTTGTAAGTAAGGTTCTTAAGCTAGAAGAGGGCCCGCTGTTAAAAAAGTACAAGTCTCTAAGCAGCTACCGCGAAGAGACCCGTTCAGGCACGGGCTCGCCCTCTGTGCGGGAGCTTGGTTATCAAAAACTAGTTGCCGAAGCTAAACCCCTGGCGGGAAAGACTTTATCTTCTGAGGTGCTTCATGAGCGGGCCCGGGCCGCTGGAGCTAGCCTCACTCCCGAAGACCATCAAAGAAACGAGCAAGTTCATTTGGATAAAAAGGCCTACGTCTCAGCCTTGATGAAGACCAAATCCAGCTAGCGCTTCTTCTTAAAGAGCAGGCCCACCACGTCTTTTAGATCAGCTCTAAAAATGTCGACGCTTTTGCTTTTGTCGGCCTCTTCAGATCGAAGGAGCCCGAGCTCTCTGCGAGCGTGGATGAAACTCGGATCTTGGTGAAGAGCGTGGCCCAGAGATTTTTCTGCCTCTTCCAGCTGATCGCCAGCTTTTTGAACCAAACCTTTGACTAAGAAGTACAGGGCGCTATGGCGATCCTCTGGCGGGACCTCACGAAGGCGCGACTGCAGTTCGGTGAGCTTTTGCTGAAGCTCCTGTTTGGGCTCGGTCTTAAGCTGAGCCCAGAGAAGATAGAGTTTCAACTCGTGGGTGGGTGGGCAAAGGGTGGCAGCTTCCTTAAAGACCTCATAGGCTTTCGGGAAGTTGGATTTTTGCAAGTGGCTGCGGCCCTGCTCGGTCAGGGTGTCGGCCCGTAGCAGAAACTCTGCACGTCCGTGTTCCAATTCTTTAAGATAGGCTTCCCTGGAGGCTTTGTTCTTGAGCGTGTCGTAGGCGACCTGAATTTTTTCAAACACCTTGCCTTTGAGCTCCACCAGTTCTGCCGGCATGCCGACCGTATGGGTATCAGGGTGAAGCGCTTTAGCCATTTCGTGATAGACGCGTCGGATTTCGTTGTCCTTAGCGGTCGGGCTTAATCCGAGTCTTTCAAAATAGCTCTTGTTGTCCAGGTCCTTGTCCAAGTGGCGCAGTCGCTTGGCCTGCGCCTCGTAGTCCACTTTAAGCACCCGCTTGTCAAATACGAGGAGCCGCTGAAGGATCAGAAGGTGGAGGGCCCTATAGAAGGTCTCCTCTGAGTAATTGCCACTGTTGAGAGCTGAGGAGATGGTGCCCCCCTCCACAAGCTCTTGAACCAGGCCGGGATGCTGAGCGATCCAGGGCAAACTCAGCGTCCTGTGGGAGAGAGAAAAGCTAGGCCCCCGCTTCAGCGGGAAACTCTCCATGGGAAGGTAGAGGGATTTAAGCCAGTTGATCGATAGTTTGGACTCAACCCAGCTCTCTAGTAGATCGGTGAAGTGGCCAGCTTCGCAGCGGGCTTCGATCTGAACTTCGTTGCTCTTATTGAAGTTGATGGTGACCGATTGGTCTTGAACCAACTTACTAAGACGAATTCCAAGCTGGTCGCTCACGACAATGTCGATGGCGTGGGGACTTAGGAGGCTGCTCTCGACGAGTCGCTCACCAATGCGCTTTTTCTCGTCTGTATCCGTGAGAACTCGTTCCAGATCGGCCGATGAGATAAACCCTTTTTCGATCAGCAGAGAACCGAAATAGGACTGAGTGTCTTTCAGGTTCGCCTGAACGATTTGACCCTCTTTAAAACCAACTCCTGTGACCTCACCATCTGGAAACACAATCGTGAGATAGCCGCTGATGCGCTCATCCATCAAAAGAGCAAAGACCCAGGGCAGATCAAAGCCGTGGACGTCCTCACTGTAATTGATGGTTTTGATTTTATTGCGCGAGGAGACGCTGTCCATCGCCATAATTTCGTAAAGCGGGGAGGTGGGTGTTTCCTGGCCATCAAAGAACTGATCATTGATGATCTGAATCAGTTGGGAAACATCAAATGGCTTCACTAGAAATTCTAGAGCGTTGATCTTTTTTGAGGAGTTTTTGATGAAGGCTTTGTCTTTGTAGATTCCGCTCATCAAAATAAACGAGTCCGCACCCGAACCAGATTCTTTGAGTTTAACGGCCAAGTCGACGCCGTTCATTTTTGGCAGCATGCAATCGATGATGTACATCTGTGCAGAGTTGAGCTTGGCAAATGAGATCGCGTCATCAGGCTTTCGGAACAGCTGAGTCTTGTAACCGGCTCTGAGGACGGCCTCTTCGATAGATTTTCCAAAACTGGGGTCATCGTCGACAATGACCACCAAAATGTCGGACTTCTGCATACTTACCCTATCGGAACAGGGGCTCGTAAACCTAACGCTTGACGCATGGCTCCTCGGCGCTTGGCTATTGTTTGGGCCCGCGACTTGACCTAAGTTAGGGGGCATTGAGGAGGTCTAGATGCCAGCAAATATCTTTCACACAACTGATGAGAACTTCGGCAAAGAAGTTCTAGAATCCAGCACACCTATTCTCGTGGATTTCTGGGCCGAATGGTGCGGTCCCTGCCGTGCTTTGGCGCCCAAACTTGATGAAATTGCCCAGGAGTACGGCGACAAATTGAAAGTGGCCAAAGTGGATATCGACAGCAACCAGAGCACGCCGGCTCAGTACCAGGTAAGGGGCGTCCCTACCTTGGTCCTGTTTAAGGATGGACAAGCTGTGGATCAAATTGTTGGGAACCACCCCAAAGAGAATATTTTGGCTATGATTGAAAAGCACCTCTAAGACGGGGTGCTTTAGAACAGATACTTTCTGTAAGCTACACTAGAGATCAGTCCTAAGGCGGCCATAGTGGTCAGAAGACTTGAGCCGCCGTAGGAAATCAAGGGCAGCGGCAGGCCCACAATGGGCAAGATCCCAATCACCATTCCTATGTTGACCGCAAAATGCCAGAAAATCACCGATAGCAGCCCGACCACGAGCAGAGCCCCAAACCGCTCCCGTGCCTGGGACGATATTCGTATGCCCATAACGAAAAGCACTGTGAAAAGAGCAATAGTGGTTAAAGAGCCTATAAAGCCATGCTCTTCTGAGAGGACCGAGAAGATAAAGTCGGTGTGACGCTCGGGTAAAAATTCAAGCTGACTTTGCGTGCCCTTGCGAAAACCTTTGCCCAGCACCTTTCCCGAACCCACGGCAATCTTGGACTGAATGCTGTTGTACCCTGTGCCCCTGGGATCTCTGCCCGGCGAAAGAAAGTTAAGGACGCGGTTTTTCTGGTAGTCCTTCAGCCCAAACTCCCAGGCAATCGGAACAGCAATAGCCGCAAGAACTAGGCAAGAAATGACGATCTTGGTTTTGACCTTTACAAAAAGTAGCATGGTGGCAGCGATCGCAGCGATCAAAAGCGCTGTTCCTAAGTCAGGTTGCTCGACCGTCAGTGCAAACGGTATCAAGGTCAGAACCCCCGGGACCAACAGGTTTTTCAAACCATAGCCGTCAACCTGCCCTAAATTTTTGGATAGATACCTTGCCAGAATGATCACCAGCGCAATTTTCATCGTTTCCGAGGGCTGATACCGGAAGAAACCAAAATCTAACCAGCGCTGGGCTCCATAGTAGACTTTTCCGATGTAGGGGACCGCCGCCAGTGAGAGCAGGTTAACGATGTAGATGGGCCAAGCGAGACGAAAAAAGATTTTGTAATCGACAAAAGTGAGACCCGTAAAGATCAGCCACCCCGCCGTGATCCACGCCATCTGCTGAGAGAAGAAGGGGCTGAGGCCGTCGGCGCCTGCGTGGTGGCTCGCGCTGTACAGGTTGATCAGACCAACGAAGTTGAGCGTTAAGATAACCACGAGTAAGTTGTAGTCAATCCGCCGCCAAAAGGTTCGGCTTTCCACCTGCATACTCAGACTCATGAGGCTTCTCCTGATTTCGGGGCCGTGGTGCTAGCCGGCAGGCGGTTGGCTGGGTTGAGTTCAGGGTATTTTTTGTACATATAGGCGCGGATCACATCCCGAACCAGGGGCGCTGCGCCCGAAGAGCCTGCACAAGAGTGCTCAGCAAGCACGGCCACCGCGATCTCCGGATCCTTAGCGGGGGCATAACCCACAAACCAGCCGTGGTGTCTCAGGTTGCGAGGGCGCTCACTGCACTTGGCATAGACGGCTTCGGCCGAAAGCGAGATCACTTGGGAAGTTCCAGTTTTGCCCGCAAATTCCACTCCTGGAATTTTCCACCACCTTGCAGTTCCTGCCGCTCCGTTGGCAACGTCCCAAAGCCCTTCCTGCACCGTGCGGAAGTGTTCAGGATTGACCACCACATCGCCGGCGGGGTCAGATAGGTTGCGTTTGAGTTTGGGCTCCCGGCTGTAGAGCGTATCACCATCGGAACTTACCACCTTTGAAACCAGGTAGGGCTCGTAAATCTCACCGTTGCGCCCGATCGCCATGTAGGCGATCGCCATCTGCAAAGGAGTGGTGAGGACGTAACCCTGTCCGATAGCAACGCTCAGGTTTTCACCCGGCTGCCACTCTTCACCCTTTTCTTTCAGCTTCCACTGTGAGGTGGGCATCAGGCCTGATACTTCATTTTCAAGATCAATTCCGGTTTTGTGGCCAACGCCAAGGCCC
>CAYRIE010000050.1:0-9399 GCA_964424215.1 uncultured Pseudobdellovibrionaceae bacterium | reverse complement strand
GGTTTCCGTGGGCCCCTCCAAAAAGGCCCTCTCCCTTTCGGTGAGCTGTGGATAGTCCGTCTTTTTGAAAATTTCGTTGAAGTCGGGCCTGCCAGAAAACAGATCCTTTTCGATCCAAACCTTTCCTGACTCCAAAGCCACACGTTCTGTCTCTGAAATCTTAGGCATAAGCTTCAGCGCCTTCATGATCCCCATAACCGTTCGGGACAGAATCTGGCGCCTTAGGATCGGGATGATGAAAAAGAGCGAAAGAATCAAAAAGCCTCCAAGTAGACTTTTTGAAACACCCCAACCCCAGCCCGCCACAAGCAGCACGGCCGTCCAAACAAAATAGGGCGCACCACGGTAACCCATAATAAGGAGAGCCAGCACAACGGCCGCCCCCATCCCTAGACTCGAAAAATTGCCCCAGCCACCGTACTCGATGATCGATTCCACACTTGGCCTCCAGGTTGAAATGACTCTGCTTTGAAAAGTGTAGCACCACACAAGCGAGCGGTTCCACAAACTTTCCTTGTCAGTACACGGCTAATTGTGACAAAAAGTCAAAGTGGCTTCACCTAAGGGAGATGGATGGCCGATCTAAAAGATGTCGTCTGCGGCATCGTTGAAAGAAACCAAAGAATTCTTGTGGCCCTTCGGCCGCAACAATCCTCTAGCAGTGGCTTTTGGGAGTTCCCTGGCGGCAAAGTGGAAGAGGGCGAAACCCACGCTGTCGCTCTAAAGCGGGAGTTTTCAGAAGAGCTTGGGATCACCGATCTGTTGGTGGGCCAGCTTTTGATGGAACAAACGCTTCATCGCCACGAGGGGCCTTACAAACTCTTTGCTTACTCGGTTGAGTTTGCCGAGGAGCCGCAGAACCTTTGGCACGACCGGCTTTTCTGGTGCCCCAAGCACACTCTCAATCAGTTGCCGCTGCTGCCTTCCAACGTGATCATTGCGGACAAAGCCCTTTAGACGCACCGTATCATAAGGAATACTACTGGACCTTCATCCTAACGAATAATTTTTAATTTCAGGATCCATAAGCTATTTCTATGCCTGTTGATTAGGTAGTTGAGGAAAACGTGACTCGGTTGAATGTTACCTTCAGTGCGCTTTTAATAGCGAGCTTGCTACACCTCCTCTCTTGAGAGCAGGTTGTGAGCTTTAAGCCAATGTCTTGATCCCCTCTGGACTGGCCCCCCCAAGCACTGTCGGTCGATACTGAGAAACGCAGGTCACTTGGTCATCCCCCCCTCCGACCCTGTGACCCCTCAGCTCCACGTTCTTAGAAAGCCTTCGAGGTCCCCTCCGCGAAGGCTTTTTTTTTGCCTGCAACTCCAAAGTCCTGTTGGCCAGAAATTTGCTTTCGATAGAACCAGCTTCTTTCGAAAGGATCCTGCACGTGAGCCAACGAATTCAAAAAAGCACACCCGCTACCCCAGCACCCACCGCCACTCAAGCCCTAGTTCGACTCACGGACCACTGCCCCCTGTGCGACACTCAGCTGATCGTCAGACATGTGCGCACCACTGAAGAGGCTATTGTCGAAAAAGCACACTGCCCACAATGCCACGTCCCAGCGCGTGACCGCACCTTTTCCGTGCACTAACGTCAATCTTCTGACGTTCATATTTTGACTCTTTTCTGGAGGTCCCCTATGTTGCAACGCTCTGTCTGGGCCACGGCCCTCGTGTTTATTTTTTTAGCCCTGCCCGCTCTCGCTCAAAAGAAAACTGAAAAGAAAGGAACCTCCAAAGTGGACCAACCTGTGCTCATTACAATGAAGACTTCGATCTCTGAGACTCCAATTGAGATTCAACTCGACCCGGCCAAAGCACCGGAAACTGTTGCTAACTTTCTGAAGTATGCAGAAGAGGGTTTTTACGATGGCACCATCTTCCACCGCGTGATCTCAGACTTTATGATTCAGGGAGGCGGCTTCACCAAAGACATGAAGCAAAAATCCACACGCGCTCCGATTAAAAACGAGGCCAAAAACGGCCTTAAAAACGAGCGCGGCACCATCGCCATGGCTAGAACCTCGGTGGTCGATAGCGCCACAGCTCAGTTTTTTATCAACACCAAAGACAACTCCGCTCTCAACCACCGCAGCGATCGCGACTACGGGTATGCTGTTTTCGGCAAGGTCACAAAAGGTCTGGACGTTGTGGACCAAATTGAAGCTGCTCCCACTCACACTCTTCGCACAGATATGGGGCCGATGGGAGATGTGCCCGTCACCGCAATCGTTATCGAATCTGTAAAGGTATCTAAGTAACTGTGCTTGAGCTGATTCAGCAAAACTATGCTTTCCTCGTTGATGCAGTTCAAAACGTTGAGCTGTTCTTCCTAGCCCATGCCTATTCGGCTGGGCTGGTTTATGCCTTTGTATTTATATTTATGTACATGTCATCTTTCGGCTTGCCCCTCCCGGAAGAGGTGGTGCTGATCAGTTCGGGCCTAGTAGCTCACATGGCCACACACCCGGAGCTTTACCCGCCGCCGGAGGGTGTGCCGCTCCATCCCGTCAACCCCTACATCCTGGCGAGCCTTTGCTTTTTTGCGGTGATCAGCAGTGACACCATCATCTACTGGCTAGGGAAAAGGTACGGCAAAGGATGGCTGCGGCACCCGCGCTTTAAAAAATGGGTGAAGCCCAAACTCATTGCAAGAATTCGGTCCTGGGTGCGGCGCTACGGCGTGTGGGCCACAGCGCTATTTAGATTCACTCCCGGCCTGAGGTTTCCAGGTCACCTGATGTGCGGAGCTATGGGAATGCCTTTGGGTAAATTTCTAACTGTGGACTCCATTGCTGCAGGTCTAACAGTTCCCACCCAAATCCTACTGATCGCTTTTTATGGCGATACGATTCTCCAGTGGCTTAAGCAGGGAAAGTACGTTCTTGTTGGCGTCTTAGTTGTTGTAGCCCTAGTCTTTTTGGTCCGGCGTCTGCTCCGCAGGAATCTTGCCTAGCCCCACGGGCTCTTTTTGTGTCACAGCAATGATCTCAACCTTCAGGCCGCCGTGGCTGAGGGGAACTTTTTTAAAAAGATGATATCCAGAGCCGCTGAGCTGGCGGGCCATACCCCAAGACTGAGGCACAAGAAAGGCCGCCCGGTAAGGTTTAAACACCTGAAGCAGTTTAAGAAGGTCCGCCACAGGTTTCTGTGATTTGCCCACCCGGCCACCAAATGGCGGATTGGTCACAAGCACGCGGGGGCTCGGAGCCGCGCTGTACTTCAAGGAGTTTTCACGGTGAAGTGTCACCGGTGCACCCTTAAAAGAAGTCAGGTTCTGAGATAAAATCTCAAACTGGCTCTCGTCCGTATCAAAAGCACGGTAGCTGCCAAAATGCCAGTCGCCCACCTGAGCTTCCTTGGTTTTTATATCTAACCCTTTAAGGAGCGGCCAACTTTCAAAAGCATAGCTGCGCTTTCGGTGGGCCCTGCCCAAGGCTTCAAGTACGAGCGTCCCGGAACCTGCAAAAGGATCGACAAACTCCATCTGTTGCAAAGCTTCGGGGGCCATGCCTTGAGTGGTCACTCGCAGCATCAGCTGGGCAAGATTCTCCCGCAGAGGAGCCTTACCTACGGCGGGCTTATCTCCCCGCTTAAAAAGAGCCTCACCTGTAGCATCAAGGCTTAAGGTCAGCTCATCACGAAACAGTCGCACAAAAAGTGAACCCTGCTGGCCCCCCTTGGCGCCTTGCTGCTTAAACCAGCGCTCCACCCGCCGCTGAATCTGCTCGCGATGGTAAAGCTTAGAGGAGCGGGAGGAAACTTGCAGCTTGGGTACCGCGGGGGACTCATAGTAGCTCTCCCATGCGATCGAGCTAAGTGCTGACTCAAGCTCTTGCCAGCTACTGGCAGGACCTTCCCAGATTCTGATCAGACAACGCACGGGAATTCGCAAATGATCATGCCAAAAGCCCAGAGTCTCCGCAGAAGCCGTGAACTCCAACCCGCCAGGATACTCCGTCAAAGGGGGCATCTCTTCAAGGGCCTCAAGCTCAGTCCATCCTTCAATGATCTCTTGGCGGGCGTACTTCTCTGCACCGGGAGGTACCACCCAAAAAAGTTTTAGCTCCATTCCTTTTTCATCTCACGAGCCGCCCAAAACATCTACAGTTTGCAGCCAAAGTCCTGATTTTTCAGGAAATACAGCGCGGTGTCTGTATGTAGCTGATTAGCCTGCCGATGAGCACCTAAGGGGATCCCTGAGATGATGAGAGTTCTAAAAATTTCAGCTGGACTGGGGGCTATCTGGCTCACTTCAGCGTGTGCGGGACCAAGCACACCTTTTGGCGCCTCTTTGCAGCAAAGCCTGGGACAGCCCCCCCATAGCCTGTCACTTCCTGACGAATCGAACCCCGCACGGGGTCTGGCCTCAGAAACTCGTGTCATCAAGTGGCGGGTCACTCCCGATCGTCCCGTCCTTCACGGCAGTCACACCTTAAAGATGGAGCTTTACGATCCAAGGGGAATTGCAGAAGACTACACACTCAAGGCCTACTACAACGGCTATGACCTGTCGTACTCCTTTAGACTTCACTCCCAAGCCGAAGTCAGCGCAGATAGAAAAGTGCTTCACCTCACCTACCCCGACCTTTACCTGCCAGCGGACCAACAAAACCAAATCATCTGGGCCTATCAGAGAAATTCAAGAGATTCACTTCAGTGGCTTGAATACCGACAGCCCGAGTGTGAAATCACTCAGCCGCGAACACCAGCATCCCTTAAGCCCTTTGGCCCACCGGCTAACCTTGTAGACACCATCACGCAGATCTCTACCACTCAAGGCTACAACCCCACCTTTTTTATGGCACTCATTGGTCAGGAGTCGGGCTTTAATCCCTCGGCTGTGAGTCATGCCATGGCAGTTGGCCTCACCCAGATCACTCCCTTGGCAGCATCGGAAGTGAATAGCTTTTTTCCCGAGTGGACCTTTCTTATACCTCCCACCAGTTCACACCGCGAGCTGCGCTCCATGATTGCCAGCGGGGCCTGGAGCCGAGATAAGGACTGGCGACTGGATCCTGAAAAGAACCTGCTCGGCAGCTTAAAGTATCTTGAGACCATCAAAGCCTACTGGCGCCGGCAAGACCACGCAGATCTTCTGAAGCGCCATCAGCTTTGGAATGCAAAGGACATGACCCAACTTCTTTTGGCCAGCTACAACTCTGGCTCCTTTAGAGTCAAAGGCGCCATTCATCGGCACGGTCCCAGTTATTTATGGAAAGACCCCCAGCTTAAAGAAGCTAGAACCTATGTGCAGAAAATTAAAAGCTACTGCCACCATTTCGGGAGTGAGCCATGAGAATAACCAAACCCCCTCGTGGAGTACAGTTTCTCGCGCTGATCTATTTAGGCATCGCGATCTCTTTGCCTTTCCAGCTCGTCTGGATCTATCAACTCAGTTGGGACAACTCCTTTGGCGGTTTAACACATATGTCCCTGGGAAATTGGCTTGTCTTTGTTATGGCGCTGGTGCTCTCTTATCAGCTCTACACCTACTCCCACCGCGCCCTTATTTTGATGCCGCTCACCTTTGCTCTGGTGGCACTCAACAACTGGTGGGTCAGTCACATCGATTCCACCTACTCCAGCCTAGAAACTCTCATTGCCTCAGGACTTCTGCTGGCCAGTCATTCGGCTCTGCTCCTGCCCCAAAACTTAACCTCGCTCAAAAAAGGATCTCACAAGCCTTGGCGACAGGCTCCAAGGTTTCAGCTGAGCTATACGACCACAGTGCTACCGCCCCTAGGTCCCGCCTTGATGCTGCAGAGCCGGGACGTTTCTTTGTCGGGGATATTTCTTTGCGGTCGCAGGATTCAAGCGCCCAAGGGGGCGCAGCAAGTTAGCAACTTGGATCATATTCAAGTGGGCTCTGAGGTGAATCTTAAAGTTCAGATCGATCAGCTGCGCACCTTGCGCATTCGTGCGCTGGTGGTACGTAAGCCTGAGGAGTGCGGCACGGACTGCCCCGCAGGGATTGCACTGAAGTTTCAAGAGATGAGCCGGGAAACCAAAAGGCAACTGCGCTCTCAGCTGCACTAAACTCCGCTGCGTTTTAGCGATTCACGCCACTGAGCGATATGACCTAGCACCCAGTCCGGATCGTCCAGCGGCAGGTCATGTCCGCCCCAGGGATGGCGGTGAATCTCACAGCTCCACCGATCTGCGATCTGAGTGGAGCAGCTGGAATCAACCAGTTCATCTCCCATGCTCGATAGAACCAGCACGGGAACATGGGACAACCTGTGGGACAATGAAAAGGTGGCAGCTGCTAGCAGCTGGCGCGCCGTGGTCATGGCTGAAATAGGCCGTTGCCTTGCGATCTCAGCCCATTCTTTGGCCCACTCTCGGTGTTCACTTTCTTTTTGACTGATGACCGAAAGAATCCGCAGCTCGCGGTCGTATAGACTTGGGGAGGCCATCGCTCGGAGCAGCCGGGCCGCTCCGTCCGGGAGCATGCGCTTGTGGGGCGGCGAAAGATCAGCCCTTGAGGAGTTTATAAGGACCACCCCTTTAAGCTCACCTGGATACCGCGTGATCCAGTCCGAGAGCACCATCCCTCCTAGGGAAACACCTATGGCAAAGTAGCCGCCCTCAGGCAAAAACGTCCGCTGGGCCCGAATGAATTCGGTGAAATCGCGCATCCTATGGGGACTTTGGAGCTTATGTAGTTTTCCTGTTCCGGGCAGATCCAAGGGGTAACACGCGCCCAGCAGCTCGTTGACCTTGTTTGGAAAATCGAGCCAGTGCCCGCTCTCCCTGGCCAAACCTCTCAGCAGTATCCACCTGTCCTTTGTGCCATCTTTAGCTTGCATACCAAACCTTCAGGGCCTCTTGAGAGAGGGTTTCCCGCTGACCTCCCTCCGCCGCGAGCCAAGAGTGGGGCGCCATCACAGCACGCTGAAGAAAATCAAACAAAGTGATATGGCGCCTTAAAATCCGGGCCCTTCTGTGGGGCATGATGGGGTTAAAAGGTCCCAGGATATTAAGCACCTGACGGGGGTTCTTCTTAAGCCAAATCCAGGAGCCCATCTCAAGAGTGAGGGGCAAAAAGAATCTGTCCTGTTTGTGTGCATAGTAGTCATCATAAATATAATCCCACAAATCCCCGTTGCTTGTGTACTGCTTGGCCTGGGGCTCAAACTTGTAGAAGTGATGGGGATAACTCGCATCCAAAAGCTTTTTAAGAGCAAAAGCTTCCGTGTATTCGGGAAAGGGCTCTTTGGTTTTAGCGTAGGGAACCCAGAGCCGGTCTGCAGCTCCGAACCCTGAGTGAAGGTCCACACATATGGAGCACTCTGAGGTTAAGACACTTTCTTTTAAAACTTTAAGGAGCACCTTCGCCTCAGGCTCCATGTCGTCCTGTAAATACCCGCGAAAGAAAGGGAGCAGCGGTGAAACTCTGTGTCCGCCCATCGGAAAGTGAGTCCACCCCTTGGCTTTCACTGGTGAGTTGCGCATCAGATCCACACCGCGTCCGTTGGACCTACGTTTTAAAAAAGTTCCCACCGGATTAAGCAAAGGAACAAACACCAACCGGCATAGCTTTAATCTTTCTCTGGCCACAGAATCCCACTGAAGAAGCCGTGCGAGTGTTTCCATGTAGGCGATCACGACCTTGGCTCCAATGCGCTCAAGGCCGTGCACTCCACCGATCAGACCCAGCGTGGGAGCTGCAGGATCCTCCGACCCCAAAACTATGCGGTGAATGGGAAAGGTGAGACCTCGGTGCTCAACCTCATCCAGAACATCCACACGGGCCAAATCGCCGAAAATCCTGAGAATCCGGTAGATGTCGACAAGTTCTGGTAGTTTTCGTTCAATGACTGGATCGAGCAATTGAGAGGCTCCTTACCTGCTCGATCCAGAATACGTCAGCCGCCCTAGAACAACAACGGCACGCCCCTAGGGAGGGACAAAAGCCTAAGGACTTTTTACCTTGTCTGACAGGTGGGGCACCAAAAAGTGCTGCGCTGGCCTAAGACCTTAGATGAGATCAATGAGGAACATTTTCTACAGGCAAGGTGGCTGCGGCCGTACACATGGAGTCTTTGCTGAAATCCACCCTTTTTGCCGTCCGTGTGGACAAAGTCTTTTAAAGTTGTGCCGCCTTCAGCCACGGACCGCTTCAGCAGCTTCGGCAAAACCTTAAGTATCCGGGTCCATTCTTTGAGCGTGACATCGCTGGCGGGCTTTTCCGGATGAGCGCCTGCCAAGAACAGAACTTCACAGGCGTAGATGTTTCCCACCCCTGCGATGACTCTTTGATCCATAAGAAGCACCTTGATGGCTCTGCGGCTGGACCGGTAGCGCTCGTAAAACTCCCTAGCCCGCAGCTCATCCAACAGCGGGTCAGGTCCCATCGTGCTCAAAGCCTTTTTACTGGCAAACTCATTTTCGGAGAGGATCTCAAAGGAGCCAAACCGTCTCGGGTCGTGGTAAACAAGCAAGCTGCCGTCACTTAAGGAGATCTCAATGTGATCGTGGGTCCGCCGCTGCTCCCCTTGCTGCTTCCACCGCCAGGAGCCGCTCATGCCTAGGTGGGAGACCAGGTGATAGCCTGGAAACTTAAGCACTAGAAACTTTCCGTGCCGGCCGAACTTTTGTGGCCTAAGGCCGTAAAGCGCACGCGCTCTTTTAGGAGGCGGCAAAGGATAGCGAAGGTCTTTGCGAAAAAATTTAAGGTGAGTGAGAGTGCTCCTACTAGCCCAGCCCGACTCTAAATCCTGCCGAACTTTCTCAACTTCGGGTAGCTCTGGCATCGTCAAGAACCCCTATTGTGGCAGGCTGCCCCCACCTCAACCTCTAGAGTGGAGTGGGAGATACCGAACTTTAAATGAAGCCTTTGGCGCACCTTTGATTTAACCTGCTCCATAGTTTCCAAACTGGTCTCATCAAGCACGATATGAGCTTCGAAAAAGGTTCGCTGGTCATCTAGCTGCCAAAGATGAATGTGATGCACTTCTTGGACAATCCCCAAAGACTCTAAATCCTTTTTAATGTCCTCTACCTTTAAACTCCGGGGAGCCCCTTGCATGAGGATGATCATAGATTCACGAATCAGATGCACCCCGTGATAGATCACGTATCCTGAGATCACCAAAGTGGCCACCCAGTCGACCCAGTGGATTTCAAAAAGTAAAATCAAGGCACCGGAGATCATCACCAGAAGTGAGGCCAGCGCATCAGTTACGTTGTGAATGAAGGCTGCGCGAATGTTCATGCTCTCTTTAGATCCCCGGTAGGTTAAAAGAGCTGTGGCCACATCCACCACTAGACCCAGACCTGCAAGGATGACCACCACCCAGCCGTCAACAGCCTGGGGCTGATAGATCCGGGTGACAGCTTGCCAGACTAAGTAAACACCCACCACCAGAAGCGCCGTGCTGTTGACCAACGC
>CAYRIE010000049.1:0-9423 GCA_964424215.1 uncultured Pseudobdellovibrionaceae bacterium | reverse complement strand
AGAATGAGCACGGTCAGCACAATGCCCACGAGAATATTCGTCAAGGTGGCCTTGGTGTCCGTTAAAATAAACTCGGTAGAATCATAGGCCATGATAAGTGAGGTGCCCTCGGCTAGGCCCTCATTGATCTCAGTAACTTTCTTTCTAACCTGTGCGGAAATAGAGACGGCATCACCGTCTGAGAGCTTGTTCACAGAAAGGCCCACGGCGTCCTTCCCATTAAACCTTGAGACCCTGTCCACTTTCTTAAAGGAGTCTTCAACCGAAGCTACGCTAGCGAGCTGAACCGTTATGCCCTCGGCCGTAACAATGGGTAGTTTCCGGATGTCGTCCACCGTTTGAAACTCACCTAAAAACCTAACTGTGATCTCTTCAGGACCCTTGGTAAACGAGCCGCCTGGAACGTTGAGGTTGCGCTCGTGAATCGACTGAACCACATCACTTAGAGTGACAAAGTGCTGCTTCATTAGGTTCGGATCAAGATTGACGTTGATTTGCCGCTGACGCCCGCCTGATAATTCCACAGAGGCCACGCCAGGAACAGTGCTCAGCGCGGGAGTAAGGACCCTGTCGGCATACTCGTACATGGCCCTCGGGTCCATGGAATCGCTCGTGAGCACGAGCTCCTGGATCGGTACCACAAGGGGGTCAAAGCGGGCGATGATGGGTCGCTCGGACTCTTCAGGCAGATCGTTGAGAATCTGCTCCACCTTGTCCTTCACTTCGACGGCCTTTAAATTGACATCACTTTTGATATCAAACTCCACCATGATAAAGCCGAAGCTTTCGTAGGCGTAGGCGGAAATGTTTTTGATGTCAGATATCTCAGAGATAGCATCTTCGATGGGTCTTATAATCTCAGATTCAATTTCAATGGGACCTGCGCCTGGATAGGGGGCGTTGATGCTCACCAGAGGCAAATCAATCCGAGGTGTGCTCTCAATGATTAGATTTGTATAGGAGAACAGGCCAAGCACCACAAACACCAGTACGAAGACGATGGTCATAGCCGGTCTTTTTACGAAACTCTCAATCATAACTGCTCCAAGTAACCCGCCTTACAGGGTTTCAATAATTTGTACGCCCAAATCACTTTGAAGATTCGACTGCCCCCGAGCCACCACCTGGTCACCTTCTTTAAGGCCTTGGGTGATTTCGACAAAACCACCAGCGCTTGGCCCTGAGGCAACCTCTGTTTGTTCAGCTGCTCCGTCAACGAGCTTCCATACGTAGGTTTTTCCATCCACGGTGCGAAGGGCCGAGCTAGGGACCACCAGCCGCTTGGACAGTCTTTCAACTTCCACGTCCACAGGCAGAATGGAGCCCGCGGGCTCGCTCACCGGAGTGCTTAGGCTGATTTCCACGCGGAAAAGCCCCGTTGGACCAGCAGACCTGGCCACGCTTCGTACGGATCCGTTTATAGAGCCATTTTCAGTGACTGCGAACACTCGGTCGCCCGCGTTCAAGGAGCGCGTTAGCGAGGAGCTCACTGCAGCCTCCAGCAGCCTGGGGGATTTGACCTCACCGGTGAGCTTTTCTAGGCGCACAAGATCCTGGCGATCTACCTTATAGGCTTCAACGGGTATACCGTCTCGCTGCCATTCTCCGAGAATGCTTACAACGGTGGCAGACTCTTTCTCTTTAATGACGCCGATTTTTATAACGATGGCGACTATGAAAACCACCACCAGCGCGATGTAAATCAGAGCTCTTTTCATAACGGGCCAGCCCCTTCTCCGAGATAACTTTGGATTTCTGCCAAGCTTTGTTGGATGTCAAACAGGGATGTTGCCACCTGGATTTTCGATGTGGTCAGGCTGAGCTCGAAATCGTTAAGATCTTTGAGCGTGACTCTTCCGGCGCCAAACTGCTCACGCGCTAAGCGGAATGTCTCTTGCGTAAGTCCAAGTGCCGTCTTTGCGGCCTTGTACCTTTCGACGTTGGCTCGGTAGCTCGCAAGCGAGGTTCGAAGTCCTAAGGTGATCGACTCTTTTAGTTTCGTTTGTTGAAGCTGGGACTGATAGAAATCTTGCACAGACTCTCGGTATCTCGCCGTAGTACCCCCACCGTCCCAGAGCGGTACCCTTAAATTAAGGCCCACAGCCAGGGAGTTGTTCATTCTCTCATCGCCAATGGTGATGCGATCGCCCGTTCCCGTTCGGTCAAAGGAGCCAAACAGAGAAAGGACGGGGTAGTGTTCAGCTTTAAAATAAGACATATACTTGCTAGCGATCTCAACGCTTCGGTCACTTCCTCTAAGCTGAGGGTTCGTGGCGAGCACTTGATCAAAAAACGCGCTCTCGTCCAGCTGTTTAAGTTCAGGCTCAAGATCCGTGGTCAACTGATAGCGCGCCTCTGCCGGCAGTCCCACGAGAAGATTTAGCTGCATCCACATCAGCTCCAGCTGTCTGCGGGCGTCCGTCACCATGGGTGACCTTGATGCCACGTCTGATTGCATTTTAATATTGTCGAGCCGAGGGATACGTCCGCTGCTAAATCTGCGCTCTAAAAGAGACTTGCTCCTTTGGGCATTGGCCAGGGACTGCTCCATGGCCTCTACAACTTTTTGCGCTAAGTGAGCCCCGTGGTAAACAATCCGAACTTGTTTGCGCAGCTCTTGGCGGGCAACTTCGACAGAATCCTGCCTTAAGGACCTGGTGGATTTTGCAATGTCGATGGCCGTAGACACCCTTCCGAAGGCCCACAGCGCCTGCTGCACTTGAACGTTGATAGCTAGCTCCCAGTCTTCCTTGATGGGTATCTGCTCATCTCCAAACTGAATGATGGGCACATCAAGAAACCGGGTGGAGGTGGCGCTGGCACTGAGGTTAGGCAGAGCATTACTGTAAGCTTGCCGAATCTGAGCCTGCGCCTTTTCATACTCACCTTTAGCCAAAGCCACGTCTTCACTGGCGCGGAGGGCTCGCTCTGTGGCTTCCTCTAGTGACAGCTGTGCAGGAGCTGCTCCGGCCGCTGATTCTTCTTGAGCCAAGACGGGTGAGCTTAAGAGGCTCCATAAAATTAAAATTTTTCCACCACTGCGAATCCAATTGATCATGCTTCACCTTTGGGAGTTGGCCAGGGCCCTTTCAAGCCGAATAAGATCGTAGATACAATCTGTTTCTTGAGCCGCCGTCTGTAGGCGGAATTAAATAGAGACAATCCTAAGAGCTCCTTGGCCATCTCATCTCCCCGCACGGCCTGTGAGTAGGCAGAGAGAATCATACTGGCAGCAATTTGCGGATCAAAATCTGCACCTAAGATTCCTCGTTCACGGGCAGACTTCAGAAAGCTAACGAGCGTTTTATAAATTTCAAAAAACGTTTCGCGAAAAACTTCCTGGATCAGCGGGCTGCAGCTATCGGCCTCACGGTAGATCAGTCTCACAAGATCCGGAGACTCCACGTAGCAAGCAAACAGTTCTCCGAGAAACTTTTGTAGCTGCAACCTAACCCCTTCAAAGTCAGCTTGAGGGGTTAAAACTTTCCGAGCCGCAGCCAACCTCTGGTCGCCAAACTGTGAAATCGCCGATTGGTAAAGGCCCTCTTTAGAGCCGAAATAGTAGCTAACAAGGCTGACGTTGACTCCGGCCTCATCCGCTAGGGCTCGCACGGTGGTCGATCCAAATCCATGCAGCGAAAACTGCCGAACAGCTGCCTGAATAAGCTTTTCTTGAGCCGTGATATTGGAGGCGGCAGCATCCAGGGGTGGACGCCCGCGCTTTTTAGGAGTGGTTTCCAGCATGGGAAGGATTTGAAGCATTCCTGCGCAAGAATCAATCAGATATTTAATTTATCGCAGATTACAGTGGGCCGCGTTAAAGCGGCCCTTCTAAGGCCCAGCACCTGTTTTTTCCTCTGTAAAAGTAACGAGTTGGACGGGCAGTGTTTACGTGGCCGCCCAAGGCGGAGTGATACTTTGACATAAACCAAACGGAACTGCCTAACCTAAAAGGAGGCCCTAACATGGCTCAGAACATGAACGAGAATCAAAACCAGAACCAGAAGCCAAACCAAAACCAGAACCAGAACGAAAACCAAAACCCGAATCAACAGCCGGGCACATCGAACCCCAATCAGACCCCGGGTCAAAATCCCAGGCAAAATGAGGAAGGACAAAGGAGCGGCTCAACTATGAGCGGCTCCTCCTCCCAAGGTGGGGAGGGTAGGGGCTTTGCTAGCATGGATCCTGAGCGGCAAAGGGAGATAGCACGCAAAGGAGGACAAAGCGTACCCCCTGAAAAGCGCTCTTTTTCCCAGGATCCGAGTTTAGCTGCAACAGCCGGTAAAAAAGGCGGCGAGAACGTACCACCGGAAAAAAGGTCTTTTTCCCAAGATAGAGAGTTGGCCTCACAGGCGGGGCGCAAAGGCGGCGAAGCCTCTGGAAGCTCTCGAAGAGAAAATTTGCAGCAGAACAATGCTTAAGCGCCACGGATCGATACTAGAGGGATAGGAAACGACGGAGGAGGGCAGGCGAGACACTAAAAACCATAAGCTCTGAAAATCTCGGTTCTTTAATGAGCCCCCCCTTCCCCGCTACCCCACTGAAACCTAGAAACCACACCTCACCCTTCAAAATCTACTGCCAGGTCCCGGCGCCTCTACTTAGCCTCCTAACAACAGCCATCAGATACATACGCCACACCATTTAAGATCTACTGCTCCCCCATAGCCCCTACCGAACTTTTTCAGGGCCAAGGTCTTTTGGTGCTGACAAGGGCGGCTTTGGACTAGCATCCGAGAGATTTTGTACCCAAGAGTCCTCAACTTTATCTACAATTAACTTATGTGGAAGGAACCGCCTGAACACCTATTTCCAGCTCAAAAGAAAGCCCAGCAGCTACCGGACTTAGGTCCAAGAAGGCCTGGCTTCAGAGGCCGTCCTTTGGTGGACTTTTTTGTGCTGGTTCTGGTGATAGCACTTTTTTCGCAGATTTTTTTAGAGAGCCGTAAATATCTATCTTGGTTTCGTAGCGAAGTTCCCTCGGTCACCGAAGTTTGGAACAAATTTGGCCCAGGATTTAAGAGGGCTCAGACGTTTCTTGTCACAGCAGATCTGATCGCATCGATGTATCTGGTAGAAAAAGAATTCGACACTCGCAGTAAGATGGCCCAAGGCGATCTTACCTTTCGAGATCTATTCGCTGTGGCCAACGTGCCCTCTCTTTTTCAGCGAGGCTCACTAGATTTCATGGACCATGATGAGCTCTGTGCTTACAACTTGCGGATCTTTACGAAGGCTCCACACCCCTGCCAAAGACTGCGGCCACTTCACCGCAGCCTGCACCAGATGTCAGGTTATCTGACTCTTACAACCGAGCATCTGATCAAAAGCACGGCGCCCGATAAGTTGGTGGATCTGGCAAGAAAGCAAACCGTGGCGACTCTGGTTTACTTCTGCGGGATCAAGGAGGGAGCGCTTTATGTTCACCGCGGTTTCAAAGCACCACCTGAGCTAACTTGCTCAGGACTTCCCATGGCGACCGTGATGAAAAGGATCAAATCCTACCAGGACGCCTTTGGGAGAGCTCAACAGCTCTCTTCTTTATAAGAATTTCAGTGCGCAGGCTGCTCGCGTTGACGAAATTTTCTTTCGCGCTTTAAATGCCTCGATGGCTTTTGGAAGCAAACTCAAAAAATGGCGGCAGGAAAAAGGCTTTGAAACCGCACGAGACTTTTTCGAATGGCTGGGGGGCACTGAGGAGTTGGGCTTTAGCCTCAGGCGCTATCAGCAGGTAGAAGCCGATCAGTTCTCACCTCCAAAACGCCTGCTGCTTGTTTTGCTCACGCGCTCCCCTAGGCCCGACTGGCGCGAATTCGTGATCGACTACCTGGCGGCCACCTTCCGTGACGAGAGCCTTAAGGGCATCTTACTTGAATTTGTAGACCAAAACCTGATCGCCGACTTTGAAGCTCCTCCTGACGGTCTTTGGCGCACAGAGGAGCATCGCAAGCTCTACACTCAAAGCCAGATGACCTACTTGATCGCCAACAAGGACGCCCTAAGGTTTATGAAGCGCATCTTGCTCGATGAAGTCGTCGCTCTTGATGACATTCAGCTGCAAGAGGACAAAATTCAAAAGCTCGTGGATCTTAATCTGATTCGGGTGGCTGCCGGTTACGCCTATCCGAGTGAAATCCTTTACCGCATTCCCATTTATGGTAAGGCGCCCTCATCCGAAGTTGCAGTGGGTACAGCCTTCATCAAAGCCCACTTTGATGCCTTCACTTCGATGGAAGGCTCCAAAAAACAAGAGCTGGTCTATTCAACTCACTATGTGTCAGCCACATCAGCGGCCTTGGTGCGGACGCGGCTGCTGTCTTTTTATAAGTGGTTAAGATCTCTTTCACAAAAGAAGAGAGAAGAGAACTCGCGGGCCATCACCTTCATTGGGTTTACCAAGGAGTTAGAGGATCACGAGCTTTAAGGCTGGCTGGCTGTCCGTCTTAAGCCCCAGGAGATCGAGGCCGCAGTTAAGTTTTTGATGAAGTCGCCCAGGAGAAAAGGCACCACGCCCAAAGCAAAAGCTGATTGACCTGGCAAAAGTAAGCTCAGCACCAAAGCGCCGCAACCGAGAGTCACCAGGCCCCCCAGAATGGCAGCAAGCCAGGTCCTAAAAAAGCTTTTAGTCCATCCCCTGTCGGCCAAAGAGCCCATCATCCAGGCGGAGATCACCATGCCCGCCAGATAGCCCGATGTGGGACCTAGCGATAGGCCGCTTAGGCCGCCAGCAAAAACGGGCAGCCCCAAGCCGCCTAGTGCTAAGTATGAGAGCACAACACCCATGCCCCGAACGCTTCCCCAGGATAGGGCGATTAGCGCCACGCCAAAAGTTTGTCCCGTGATCGGTACCGGGGTGAAGGGAAGGGGGATCACGACTCGCGCCAGCAGCACTAGCAGCACAAGGCCTGCGCCAAAGGCTAAAAGTTCCGTGAGAACACGGGGGTTTGTGAGACGAAGATTCAGTGGGATTAGAGCTTGTGAGTTCATGTAACGATCTATCTCAAACTTGGTGAGGATTGTCCACAAACTATGTTTTGCGCATTCTTGCGCTTGAGCTGGCAGCGCGCTGCTGGACCTTAAACTCGCAACCTCCCACCAGCTTGGTTTCAGCATTGAGAACCTTTTGAATAAAACGCGCTTCCATCCTGCAGGGGATATCGGTGTTGTTGGCCGCAGCAGAGATGGGGCAGTGGCACTCTTTTAAGGAAACGGTGCCAGACCTTTTCTCCAGGGTGGCCCGTGGTGAAAAACCTTCGTCTTCTAAAGCGGATAAGAGAATCTCCAAGCGACTGCTAAAGTCACGGCTCTTCCGGGCTGAAATTTGTGCGCGCACTTTTTCATATTTTTCGTTCCAGTACTGCTTAAAATAATCTTCCACGAGTCTCCTTTGCCCCGAGTTGATCAGATGAAGGATCAACCCTTCCAGAAGTTCAGACTCCTTACTGCGAAAGATTTTGTCAGACGCTTTCGCCAGCTGGAAGGCGAGCTTGGGGCGTCCCCTGGCGGCAGGTTGCCACTGCCTGCTCAACAAACCGCGCCGCTCTAGAATCAAAAGCGTGCGCCTGGCCGCCGTTTTGGCTAGGCCCAACTCCGTACAGATCTGGTCAGCAGTTAGGGGATTTTGTTTTTGAAGCAGTCGGAGAATTTTGACCTGAGCGGCGGTGAATAGGTCCATAGGCTCCTCTATTTGGAGTAGCGGGATTATAAACACATATTTGTGTTTATAATCCACAAGCTAAAGGTTTAGAGATAGCCTGTCAATAAAGGAGGCCTCACCTATGTGCATCGCTAGTGACCGGGTGAAAAAGGACGGCTCGCTGATCCTAGACGCTGTCAGGCGACTTAAAGAGGGCCTGTGGAATCTCCAAGATGAGGACTCGGATGTGGCCTGCTACCTTCTGCCGCAGATTCGGGCCGCCCTATCAGATCATATCCTCCTTGAGGAGCTATGGATTTTCCCCTACCTAACCCAGTGTGAGCGGAAAAAGCATGCCGGCGAGCATGCTGAAATGAGCGCTCTCTTATGGGCGCTTGAGACCTCCCTTAAAAGCGGCGAGGCTGAAAAATTTAGAGCTCTGCTGCAGCTTTTAGGCGGACTCATCGAAACTCATCACAGCGATGCGCTGCTGGCTGGGTGCGGGGAGCCGCCGCCCTCTGAGCCATATGTTAAGCGTCTTTTGAGCCGAAGTGAACAATCCACACTGGAGAAAATATGAACTTAATCACACCCGCTGAGATGAAAGCGTTAACCATACAAATCGTTGAACCCTTTGCTGAGTTTTTAGAAGCCTCGCCTGAGGAGTGCAGGTTTGAGGTGAGCCTACTGGATGTAGCCCGCCTCTCGGGGCACGCTTGCCCCTCGGTTGTAGGCGCCCTTCTTATTAGCCGCGCCGCCGTGGACCTGCTGTTTCCCGAAACGAAGATTTGCGAGCGAGGTGACGTCAGGGTGCAGATGCCCCGTGGCCCTCAGGACGGACCCTCTGGCCCCATGGCTCATGTGTTCTCCTATATCTTTGGTGCATGGGATGAAACCGGTTTTGGGGGCTTAAGGGGGGGCAGGTTTGTCCGTAGAAATCTTCTGAAGTTTGGTCAGCCAGGGGCGCCCGCTGGAGCCTATAGGTTTCACAGAGTCTCCACGGGCCGAAGCGTGGACATCTACTACGATCCGCAGCGCGTGCAGGTGAAAGAGGATTTGGCCTTTCCCCTGCAGTGGCGCCATCTCACCTGCCAGCTCATTCGCCATCCCGAGCAGGTGCTCCAGCATGAATACGTTGGTTATCATGAGGGCGTATCCACCCCCCGCTAAGGAAGATCTCCGCTGCCACCCTATGCCCTAAGCGCAAAGTGGGATAAACGGCACTTGTCTAAAAGCTTTCCTAAGAGGGGCACCTTGCGAACCTTTTTCAAAGCCAGGGGGCCTCTTTTGCACTGAGGAGGGGTTTGCGCTGGCTGGTATCTTGCTTTTAAATGGGTCAAGGAGGGGGCATGGTCAGGATCATTTCGCGCGCTAGTGCTGCTTTCTGCATTCTGCTCTTTTCTCTTCCAAATGTTCGCCTATAAGGATGCTCAAAACTTTTCAGCACATTATGCGGACCCCACCTTGGCTTTGGATCACCTTGAGGCCGTGGCTGCTGAAAACCCCGACTTGATCGTCTTTGGTGAGTATCACTACCAGGTCGCTTTAATCGAGCTTGCCGATCAGCTAGCCGCTCTGATTGAGCGGCACCCCGAGTACAACTGTCTGTTCATTGAACAGGAGCAAAGTTGGGTGACCTCAATGAAGGCTGCCGCAGAGGATGTTGTAAGATCTCAGAGAATGCTCCCCGTCAGTCTACAGCTATCTTACTACGTCTATTTAATTTCACGTCTTCAGGCCAATCTCCAAGTTATCGGAGTGGACACGCAGCGGGAAATCACCTC
>CAYRIE010000048.1:0-9425 GCA_964424215.1 uncultured Pseudobdellovibrionaceae bacterium | reverse complement strand
ATGGCCCCACAGAAAAGTGCCAGACACGAAGTGGGGCTTTAGCAAAAGGTGTCTGCACACGCCCCCTTCAATGAAGTTATTTCAGCAGTCAGGCCTGTGCTTCAGGTCACGTAAAGTTTGTTTACAATCCCAAAGCTGTGAAGTTAAAGGACGCAAAGACTTTGACTGAGGGGGTATTTGTGGCCGGCACGAATCACGGGTTTTCTTGTAATATAATTGGCCGGTTGGCGGCACTCGTTCTTGTTCTGGCTGCTTCGCAGCCGCCTGAGGCTTTTGCTCAAGATGCTCGATTTCTCAATTTGCCGCAGACTTATGTGACGGCTCAGAAGTGCAGCTTTAACTTGATTGGATCTGAGGATATCCCCACGGATATATCTCCCAGACTGACCTCGGGCTGGTCCCAGGAAGGTGTTGGCCTCCCTGAGGTGCGAAGCTTCCTGAGGGATGAAGGAATCACTCTTCGGAAGGTTCGAATAGGTGTAGTGGATGTAACCATTGATATCGACCTTATTCGTGACCACTTGATCCATCCAGACTCTAGTGAAGCCCTTCCTAACAAATCAGAACGATACGCCATTGGTCACGGGGGTTTGGTGAGCATGGTCCTTGCTGCTCCCCAATTTGGTATGACTCAAAACGCATTATTTTCTCTTACTGATGATTTTGGAAAAGTTCATTACTTGGAGGATGAAGTGCATCCCGTCGAGATCATGACGCGTTCTCTGAAGGTCAATCAGAGAACAAAAGGGATAGTAAGCGAACTTCTTAAGGTAAACCAGGGTCAGATGTTTTTGCTCGTGAGCTCCGCTGGCAACCACTACGTAGATGATTTTCGGAGCACTGGCGCTTTTCCGGGCATCTTTGGAGATGTGCCAGCCCTGGTGGTATCGGCCGTTACCCCTACAGGTCGCATCAACCGAGATTCTGGCGGCGGCCCTGAAGTTACTGTTGGTGCTCCAAGTTATGGGCCGGGTTTTCAGCACCCTAAGCATTACCGTCAGTATTTGGATGGCGGCTGGGACTTCTCCGGCACCAGCGCGGCTGCCCCCATGGTGACTGGTGCCCTTATTGGAGTTTTAGGTCTGATCGAAGGGCTAAGCTTTGATGAGGTCAAAGAGCTTCTAAAGCACACAAGCTTTTCCACCAGGGACTTTCAGGGTGGACACAGTTTTGGCGGCTATGGAGTCCTCAATTACTATAAGCTTATGCGAGTGGCCCACAGACTTGCTCAGAGTGGTTGGCCGGAAAATAGAGGTGCCATTTTTGAGTCTGGCCCGGGATCTATTTATGATTTTGAAGAGGAGTCTCTTGAAAAGTTTAACTACGCAGAGGGTTTTGTAAGAGATAATCCAGAGGGATCCTGTGAGGATAAGCTCACTGTTCTTAAAGAGCTTCGGCAGGGCTTTTTTCTGGATCCAAATCATGTGGGCATCAGGCAGGCTATCTATGCCCTTTACGTTAACGAAAACTACCACGATCAGGCCCTGTACTTTTCACCTCTTGGGGCTGAGTTTTATGGAGGATACCTTTCTACTTACCGCCTGGAGCGAGAGCTCCTCAACACCGTAGCCTCTGGCGACTACGACCGAGCCGTATCCACTATAAGAGGTGGGGGGGCTGAATTTGGCCAGCATCTAACGACAAATGCATGGCGTGCATTGGATGCCGTAGTTGAGATAGCTCTGAATCGCCCACATGACCAGCGCGGTGATTTTTTACGAGTTGTCAGCCGTCTCCTTCCTGAAGTGAAGAGAGCTGCTGTCTTGAAGATTCTCGTTCTGGAGTACATTTATTCTGAAAGAAAAGAAGGGTTAGAGTTTATAAAGGCATTGCTGTTGGAGGAGGGCAACTTTAATGCCCGGGATGGACTGGGTAGAGACGCCTTGTACTGGGCTGTCGTGGAAGGCAATTTTGGGTTCGTCGATTTTCTCCTCCAGGCGGGGGCCAAGGTGAGCCAAATGACTTTTACAGCCGCAGTAGGCTATCTCGATGCTGAAGTGCACAGCGTGTCCTACGTACAGCGGATGGGAATTCTACGGGCCCTTCTGGAAAAGGTCGACGTGAGTGATCGGAAGGCCTATGCGACGAACGCCCTGCCCGCTGCGGTCTTTGAGGGAAATCCTGACGTTCTATTCCTTCTTCTCCAGAGCGGCGCGGAAGTCACCGCAAAAAATCTAGTAAGTGCCGGTGACCTAAGATCTTTCAAGATGCTCTTGCAATACGCCGAGGGAGATGTGAACTCCGGGGACGAACAGGGGCAAAGGCCCCTCACGAACGCTATTGTGCTCGGGCTTGAGGCTGTTGAGCTTCTTCTGAAGCACGGAGCTGAGGTGAATGCAGAGGACCTGCTGCAGGCTGCTCGAGGTTCTTCGGTAGATATTTTGAAAGTTCTCCTCTTACACAAGAGCGAGGGTGTGAATTTGAATGCCCAGGATTCAGAGGGAAGGAGCGCCCTGAGCTACGCCGTTCAAACAGGAGGCATGGAGGCGGTTGAGCTTCTTCTCGAACTCGGAGCCGATGTGCAAGCGGAGGAGCTGCTGCAGGCTGCTGGTGGTTCTGTGGAGATTTTGAAAGTTCTGCTCCTGAATAAGGGCGAGGACCTGAATGTGAGCGCGCAGAACGGACAGGGAGAAAGCGCTCTTACCATGGCGGCTCAAAGTGGAAGTTGGGAGGCAGTTGAGCTTCTTCTCGGACTCGGAGCCGAGGTGAACACAACGGCCTTGCAGGCTGCGGCCAGAGGGCGCGTGGATATATTGGAAGCTTTCCTAAAAGCAGGTGCGGACGTGAATGCCCAAGGTGAGGGGGGGCGAAGTGCTCTTACCGTCGCTGCTCGGAGTGGAAGTATGGAGGCCGTCCAGCTTCTTCTGAAGTATGGAGCAAGAGTCAATGCAGAGGATGTAAGGGCCGCGGCCGACAGTGATGTCGACATTCTAAGAGTTTTCTTGGCAGTGGGCACGAGTGTGGACGTGAATGCTCAGGGCGAGCGGAGGCAGAGTGCTCTTTCTCTCGCGGTTACGAGTGGAAGTGTTGAGGCGGTTGAGCTTCTTCTAGAGTATGGAGCTGAAGTGAACGCAGAGGATATACGGCAGGCTGCCGGTCGTGGATTTGAAGAGGTTTTGAGAGTACTTCTCCGGGAAAATAGGGGCGTTCACATTAAATCTAGTCGTGGACTCCTTTCCTCAGCTGGCAGGAGTAGAAGTGTTGAGGCGGTTGAACTTCTTTTGGAGTACGGAGCCGAGGTGGATGCATCAGATATACGGCAGGCAGCCGATCGTGGCTTAGCAGAAGTTTTGAGAGTCCTTTTACGGGAAAGTAGGAGCGTTAACATCAAGTCTGATCATGGACTCCTTCACTCAGCTGTTTTGAGTGGCAGTGTGGAGGCGGTTGAGCTGTTGCTTCGGTACGGCATTGAGGTTGATAAGTTGGCTTTAGAAATGGCCGGAAGGCCGGGGCGGGCGGAAATCGCAGCCCTTCTTCACGAGCACCTTTCGGAAGGCTTAGATTAACGGCGGTGTCAGGCACCTCTTCCGCAGCTCCGCTCCCTTCAGCTGCTCAAAAGGCGGGCTCCATGCCCTCGTTGCCATTTTGCCTTCGGCAAAACCGCTTCCGGGACCTGCGAGCCAAATCCGTGTCAGGCAAGCCTTTCCGCAGGGCCAATCGCCCTCCGGGTCGCATGGCCCCACAGAAAAGTGCCAGACACGAAGTGGGGGCTTTAGGGGCTGTGTCTGACATATTTTGCTTTGGACCTGCGAGCCAAATCCGTGTCAGGCAAGCCTTTCCGCAGGGCCAAGCGCCCTCCGGGTCGCATGGCCCCACAGAAAAGTGCCAGACACGAAGTGGGGCTTTAGCAAAAGGTGTCTGTACACGCCCCCCCTTCAATGAAGTTATTTCAGCAGTCAGGCCTGTGCTTTAGGTCACGTAAAGTTTGTTTACAATCCCAAAGCTGTGAAGTTAAAGGAGGCAAAGAGCTTTTGCTTTAGGGGGCAGTTGTGAAGGGTGTGACTCGCGAGGTCTGTTTCCGGGTGGTATGTCGGTTGGCGGCCCTCATCTTTGTTGGGGCGACTTCGCACCCGCCGCAAGCTGTTGCCAGCGCAGTTAGATATTTAGATTTGCCGCAAACTTATGTGACGGCACAGAAGTGCAGCTTTAATTTGATCGGCGATGAGGATATCCCCACGGATATATCTCCCAGGCTGACCTCGGGCTGGTCCCAGGAAGGTGTTGGCGTCCCTGAGGTGCGAAGCTTCCTGAGTGAGAACGGAATCATCCTTCGCAAGGTCCGAGTGGGTGTCGTTGATTCGGGCATTGATATTCCCCTTATTCACGAGCATTTGAGCCATCCCGGCTCTGGTGAAGCCTTCCCCCACATATCGGCAAATCCCGGTTATTCTCATGGGGCCAAGGTCACCATGGTCATCGCTGGTCCCCAGTTTGGTATGACTCAAAATGCAATGTTTACTTACCTCTACGACTTTCGTTCTTCGCCAAAAGTTCATCTCTTAGAGAGTGAAGTGAGGCCCGTCGAGATCATGACGCGTTCTCTGAATGTCAATCGAAGCACCAGTAGAGAAATGAGCGATCTTCTCAAGGAAAACCAGGGTCAGAAATTTTTACTCGTCAATTCCGCAGGCAACGATTACCTCAAAGATTATCGGACCACTGGGGCTCTTCCTGGCATCTTTGGAGATGTGCCAACTCTGCTGGTCTCCTCTGTTACCCCTACTGGTCGCACTAATTCGGACTCCGGAGGGGGGCCTCAAATTGTTGTCGGCGCTCCCAGCTATGGGCCGGGTTTTCAGCACCCGAAGGATTATCTTCAGAATTTAGACGGTGGCTGGGAGTTCTCCGGCACCAGTGCCTCTGCTCCCATGGTGACCGGTGCTCTGGTTGCAGTATTTGGTCTGATGGAAGGGCTTAGCTTTGATGAGGTTAACGAGCTTCTCAAGCAGACAAGCTTTTCCACCAGGGACTTTCAGGGTGGACACAACTATGGCGGCTATGGAGTCCTCAATTACTATAAGCTTATGCGGGTGGCCTATAGACTTCAACAAAGTGGCTGGCCAGAAAACAGAGGCACCATTTTTGAATCTGGCCCAGGCTCTATCTATGATTTTGAAGAGGAGGCTATAGAAAGGTTTAATTTCGCTGCGGATTTTCTAAGCGATAATCCTCAGGGCTCTTGTGAGGACAAGCTCACTGTTCTTAAAGAGCTTCGCCAGGGATTCTTTCTGAATCCAAATCATGTTGGAATCAGGCAGGCCATCTATGCGCTTTACGTGAACGAAGGCTATCATGACCAGGCACTTTATTTTTCCCCGCTAGGAGCTGAGTTCTATGGACCTTTTCTCTCCTTTCACCAGTTGGAGCGAGAGCTGGTCAACTCTGTAGCTTCTGGACAATATGACGTAGCTTTATCGGCTGTAAGGAGGGGAGGGCCTGCATTTGCCACGGCCCTGTCTCAGCAGGATGTGTTGAGAACTGTCTTTGAAATGGCGCTAGCTCGCCCTAACGAAGAGAGAGCTGATTTTATGTTGGCTATCAGCCGGATTTTCCCCGGCGTGCAGAGAGTTAGAATTATAGCGACTCTCGTTCTAGAATACATCCATGCTGAGAACAAAGAGGAGTTAGAGTTCATAAAGGTACTTCTGTTGGAAGAAGGCAACTTAGATGCCACGGATCCTGAGGGAAGAAGCGCCTTGTATTGGGCCGTGAGGGCATGCAATTTCGAGTTCGTAGATTTTCTCCTCCAGCATGGGGCTGAGGTGGGCCCCCTGGCTCTCATAGCAGCCTCAGAGTTTCCTGAACCTGAGAAACACAGCGTAGTTTATGTTCGGCGCATGGGAATTCTGAGAGCCCTTCTACAGAAGGGAGACGTGAATGCCCAGAATGCGTCGGGGACAACTGCTCTGTACGCTGCGGTCTATAGGCGTAATTACGAGACGGTATTGCTTCTTCTTCAACATGGGGCCGAAGTAAATGCGGCAGCTCTCAAGGAAGCAGCTATACATAAAGATTCGATTTTTCTCAGATTGCTTTTGTTAGAAGGCAAGGACGTCAACGTGAACGCCAAGGACTCAACGGGAGGAAGCGCTCTTAGCTACGCCGTTCTGCAGGGGAATATTGAGGCTGTTGAGCTTCTTCTGGAATATGGAGCTGAGGTTGATTTGTTGGCGTTGTACACAGCCGAAAGACAGTGGTGGCCGGAAATCACTGAGCTTCTTCGCAAGCACCTTTAGAGGGTGAGGTGGGCGAATTTGAGGTACTGGAGTTCGCGGGCGAAGTGGGGGAAGGGGTGATCTGGGCCCTGACTGGAAAGGCGCAGGTACCGACCGGTGCGCCGCGCAGAGGACATCGCCTCCTCGATGATGCTCAGGAAATCCTCCATGCCGATATGGCTGGAGCAGGAACTCAAGAAAATATCGCCCCCGGGGTGCACTCTTTTAAGAGCTGCGGAGAACACCTCGATGTACTTGGCGACCGCCTTGTCCTTCTGGTTCTTGGAGTGAGTCATGGAGGGCGGGTCGACAAAAATCACGTCCCACTTATCTTTGGCGCTTGCCAAAAATTTAAAGGCATCTTCACATAAAGTTTCGTGCTTTGAGGCCTCTAGGCCATTGAGCTTCCAGTTTTCCTGGGCTTCGTCCAAGGCTCCCTGGGAGATGTCCAGACTCGTGACTTCAGAGGCGCCGCCAAGGCCGGCAAAGACCGAGAACCCACCCGTGTAGCTAAAGACATTCAGGACGGACTTGCCTTGGCAAAAGGGCCCAGCATATTGACGGTTGGCCCGTTGATCGAGAAAGAACCCCGTCTTTTGCCCCTCAGCTAAAGGCACAAGAAAGCGCGCGCTGTTTTCTAAAATTTCAAGCCTCTCGGGCACATCGCCAAACAACACCCGCAGTCCCTCTTCCCCGGAGCTGCGTCTGGGCTTTTCAACAAGAGTCTTCACGGGCAGGATTCTTTTAAGAAGCTCCGTTAGTTGGGGGTGCTGCCAGAACTCTCTGGGGCCCTGACCATCCGTTTGTAAAACTCCCACGTCCGCGTACTTATCGATCACAAGTCCGGGAAGGAGATCTCCTTCGCCGTGAATCAGGCGCACAGCATTGGTGTTTTTAGAAAGCAGAGAGGACCTCATCGCCAAAGCCCTCATGATCTTCTTCTCCACATCTTTGAGGGCGGGCGTAGCTCGCTCAAGGGATAGGATGCGGGCCCTGAGCACGCTGTGGGGGTCGAGCAGAACCCAGGCGAGAAACTCTCCCTTGGGGTCAAGGAGCCTCGCCAGTGAAGCCTTGTACGTTGTCGTAGCAGGAGCAGCTAGGGAGTCCGCATACACCCAAGGAGCGCCCCTGAGGATGGATCTTCTAAGGTTCCTTTTTAAGGTGAGAGTGGGGTGGTCTGTGCCAAACATAAAACTCCAGTCAAATTCAGCGGACTATGAGAGGGCTTTGGTGATCAAAGGTGTCGAGCTGGCTGGAGGTTTTTATAACACAATCTCCAGCCCCAGTCAGTTGGTCGCCGGCGCTTTGACCATCCCTGAGGAGGTCCTTTGGTAAAGTCTCAGGCCAAATTCCGGTAGGATGGCCATAAGGTGATCGAAGATGTCGGCCTGGATGTTTTCATAGTAGGCCCAGCGGATGTCGGCGGCGAACACATAGATCTCTAAGGGCATCCCAAAGGCGTCGGATTGAAGCTGACGCACTAAGAAGGTTCGATCTTTGTGAATCTTCGGGTGATCCTTGAGAAACTGGGTCACATAGGCGCGGTAGGTGCCGATGTTGGTCAGGCGCCGCGAGCTGGCGATAAGATCCGCCGGCATGTTTTCGTTGTAATCGGCCAACTCGTGCTTCTTCTGGTCGATGTAGTCCGAGAGCAGATAGAATTTGGAGAACTTATCCACATCGTCCTGGTTGAGAAACCTGATGGAGTCCATATCTATGATCAGGGACCTTTTGATTCGGCGCCCTCCCGACTCCTGCATTCCGCGCCAATTTTTAAAGGAGTTCTCGATAAACTTGTGCGCCGGGATGACCGTGATGGTCTTGTCCCAGTTCTGCACCTTCACCACATTCAGTGCAATGTCGATCACGTCGCCATCCGCGTTGAACTGAGGCATCTCAATCCAATCTCCCACCCGCAGAAGATCGTTGGCCGTTAGCTGCACTCCGGCGACCAAAGACAAAATGGTGTCTCGAAAGACGAGCATCAGCACTGCCGTCATGGCGCCCAGGCCACTGATCAGAAGCAGGGGGGACTTGTTGAGAAGGGCTGCAATGGCCATGATGGTAGCAAAAAAGTACACCACAACGGCGATCACCTGCAGATAGCCCTTGATGGGCCTTCGGTAGGTGCTGGCATTCCTCTGATAAGCCTCTTGAGCGCTGTCCAGAAGGGCGGCAATCACCCGAGCGACCAGAAAAATAGTGATGCCTGAGCTCACTCGCCGAATCAGGGCGATGTGTTCACCTGACACCGCTTCGCCTAAAAAGGCGGTTCCTGAGATGATGACCAGAAAAGGGACAATCAGGGCTAACCGCTGGAAAGGGATTTCGCCAATCTTTTCGACCGCTTCGGGGAAAGCCTTTTGGGCGAAGAAACGTAGGAGCCTTAGAATGACCGATTTGGTCATCAGGTGGATGATCCAGGCCGCCCCCAAGAGGATAGATATTTGTAATAGAGGCGCTATGGTGTTCAGCTCGAGTCCAAAGGGCATAAAAAATGGTTCCCCTCTAAAGGATTTCATTGCGATTGTTTAAAGGCACCGTTAAGTCTTACCTTACTGTAGCGGAGTTGAAACCTCAAGTGACGGGTCTCGCTTAAGGAGTGCTGATGGATTCTACAGATGAAGAGGTTATTTCTAAAAAGGGCCAAAGCCTGCCTGGTGAAGCGCTTGAGATTCAGCCTCCTGCCCCCAAGCGGCGGCTGAGTGTTTGGGGCGGCATCCTACAGGTTCTATTTGTGATTTTCTTTGGGATTTTTGCTCGCTATCATTATGGCGAGCAGGAGTTTGTGATTCGCTTCACGCTCTTTGCCGTCTTCCATGTCGTGCTGTTTTTGTACTGCGTGTTCTCCCGGTCCTTTTGGATGAGGTTTGCCACGGCAGCTGCGGTTTTACTAACGGCCGTTGTTGATATCTCCTTTCTTTGGTACCTGATGAGCTCTCCTGAAACCCAGCTCGACAACTGGAAGGTGAGCCTTTGGCTGGTGCTAAAACTTTTGCCGATTCTCACACTGACCTTCATGTACTTTTGGCTCTCCAGCCTGTCCAAACTAAAAAAGCAGGGAGCCTCCGGCCATGCTTGAATCCGTCGACCCCTATCGCGAACAGATCTTAGAGTCTTACTCGATTCATTCTGAAGGCTACGTGAGCAGTCAGCTCGACAAACTCGCCCGTTCAAAAAAACTACCGCTCACAGAGCGCCTTAAAGTTT
>CAYRIE010000047.1:0-9445 GCA_964424215.1 uncultured Pseudobdellovibrionaceae bacterium | reverse complement strand
GGTCTCGTTGACCAGAAGCAGATCTTCGGCTGCTGCCGGCTGCCGGCTTTTTGATAAAACGTGGGGGATGTTTAGGGCCTTAAGATGCTCTTGAAGCCTTGCCAAATGAGACTCGTTGACTTCGTGAGGAACCCAAACCACCCGGAATTTTTCAAGGACCTGGGGGAGAGCCTGCAACCAAATCTTTTCATCTTCCGGCCAAAGTGAGCCAAGAACGATGCAAGGCTTGCGGTTTTCGTTTCCGCTCTCTAAGCGCCAATAAGGATCAATGGGGCCGCTTAAGCGGTCCTTTACCTGGTCGTAGCGAGTGTCCCCTTGGGTTCGAATCCTCGGCCCCTTTAAATTCATGGACTGCAGAACCTTCGTGTCCTCGGGGGTTACACCCCAAATTTCCGTAAGGTAAGGAAGCCAAGTTTTGTACCACAAGCCCTTAAAACCCTGGGCGTGCCCAGGGGTGGCGGTGGTGGAGAACATCAGCGAGGGGATGTTGCTTTGAGCGCATTCCCTAAGCATGTGGGGCCACAGATCGGAGCGGGCGATCAGCAGGGCTTGGGGCTGATGAAAGTTGATAAACTCGCGCACGTCGCTGCGCGTGTCCCAAGGGCTGGGATAGGCCAGCTGAATCTGCGGCACCCGCTCAATCATAGATCTTGCCGAGGGTGAAAAGTAGGTCAGCAGAGTGGGCGTTCGCGGATAGCTGTCCTTAAGCAGGCGCAAAATAGGGCGGGCGTACTCCAGCTCCCCTGAGGAGGCGTGAAACCAAAGCGGCCGCCCTGCGGCCTTCTTGGACAGCCAAGGCTGGCCAGCCCGCATTTTGAGACCCTGGGTGAGCTTTCCTTGAGAGCTTGAGGCGCGCTTTGACAGACCCTTAAGGGGCCGCCCGAGCGCCAGTGTGGTGATATCGTAGAGTGCCTCAATGATCTTCAGGTCGTACCTCCTTGAGGATCTTTTCCAAACCTTCTTTAACTTCAAACGGCGCAATGTCCACCATGCACCTTTTGTAGACGGACTCTGTGCAGCGCCCTCTGCCGTCCTTCGTGCAGGGCCGACAAGGCAAGGCCCGCTCTAAGATCGTCGTCGTGGGGGCCCAGGTCCTGCCAAACGCTGTGGGCCCCAGTAGTGCTACGGTGGGCACTTCTAGGGAGTCCGCCCAGTGAAGCAGGCCTGTATCGGCGGACACCAAGGCTTGGGCGTGCTCCAAAACAGCCAGACTCTCTCGAAGTTTGAGCTTCCCTGCCAGGTTGATGACCTGATCGGGAAAATCCTCCTGGAACTGCTGACAAAACTCATCTTGAGGTCCGCCCAAGATCACAAACTTTTGCTCGGGCATCTTTGCGATCAGGTCGCGAAAGTGGGTGGCTGGCCAAATCTTGAGGGGCCAAGCCGCTGACGGCGCCAGTGCCACATACCTCTCATTGCGCAAAAATTCGTAGGCCTTCGGAAGTAGGGTCTCACCTGTTTCAGTCGGTAGGGGGCCCAGGTAATCGAGGCGCACGTCCCATTTTTTGAGCGGGCGAAGGTAGCTCTGCCGCGCTAAATAGGGCTTAGGAAAAAAGTTAAGTCGCAGCCGAAACAGCAGCAGCCGTCTCAGGCGATGTTTGGGCCGCCGCGCCCAGCGCACTTGTCCCCACCTGCGCGGAGGTAGAAGCAGCGTGGCAACCATGGCAAGGCCCAACAGTTGAGACCTTAAGTTGTTATGGGCATCGTACACGTGGGTGTACTCACCACTTCGCAACATCTTATAGAAAAACTTAAACAGACTTAAAGGGCCGAGCTTTTCTGGAAGAGTGATGACTTTGTCCAGCCCTTGGACGTTCTTAACGAGAGGAGCGAAAGCCGGCTTGGTCAAAAAGTGCAGTTGTGTGGACTCTGGAAATTGGCTTCGAATGGCATGGCAGGCCGTCAAGGCCTGGACCACATCTCCAAGGCTGCTGAGGCGAAGAATTAAAACTTTGGGCATGGCCTCCTCGTGGGTTGAAAGGTCATCAAACCACAGAGGAGTAAGGCGTGTCTTTAGGTTTCTTAGCCGGCGTTGGCAGAGCCTCTGCTGGCGGACCCGGCTGGAAGGTGGTCATCCAGTTCTTTACGGGTGTCCTCTAAAATCAGATCGATCATGGTTTGACGAGGAACCTTTAGAATCTGCATCAGGCGCGCCAAAGAGGTGAGCGGCGGTGAAACCAATCCGCGCTCCCAGTTGGAGACAAACTGCGGTGAGCTGTAGCCGAGCTCCTTGGCGATGTCTGCCTGGCTCATACCCAGTTGCTTACGACGATCCCTCAGGTACCTGTTGAGCGAATTGATTTGTTTAGACATAAAAGCTATCTCCCAGGCTGAAACGTTAGCATGACCTTAACGAATTCAACAAGTTCCATAGAGTGGGACGAGAAAATCTACAAAAATAGTTGATAAGCTAGTCACTTTAAAATGGCAACAACGGCTTCAGTGGACTTGCGGCGCATCAGATAGATTTAAGAAGGAGCTATTCCTAATTAATGGAGCAGAGGCTTCAGCTTTTGCGATAGACTCCCTTAACGAATTCTGCTAAATTTTTTCGGATGATCAGTTTCAAGAGACCCCAGTTTAACTTCTATTTGAGCTTCACCCCTGAGGTGAATCTCCTCTTCTTTGAAGTTAGCGGCTCGGGCTCTCATCTTAAAGTCTGATCCGCTAGCCCCCGCTCCCTCCATTTACCACAGAAGACCACCCTATAAGGAGACCGCTCTATGGACGACACACAGAGCTTAACAGTCAAAAAAAGCGATTTCGAAAAAATCATGTCCCTTCTTAATGTCAGTCGCAATGAGATAGCGGATCAGCTGGAAGAGGAGATTTCGCGGGCCGTCTTGGTTGAGGATGGGGAGCTGCCCGAAGATGTGGTGGCTATGAACTCCACGGTTCACTTTACGGATCTGGATTCGGGCAAAGAGTTCACTGTGACCCTTGTCTACCCCCATGAAGCTAAACTTGAGGAGAACAAGATATCGATCTTAGCCCCCGTGGGCGCAGCTCTTATCGGACTGAAAGTGGGTCAGAGAATTGACTGGCCTCTTCCCAGCGGCCGCAGCCGCAACCTCCAGGTGGCCTCTGTCACCAGAGGGTGACCACCTTCTGTGAGGCAAATGAAACGAAGTGTAATGGTGGAGCCTAGCGGGATCGAACCGCTGACCTTTTGGCTGCCAGCCAAACGCTCTCCCAGCTGAGCTAAGGCCCCATTTTGAAGCAAGGCGGGAAATTATCGAACTTTACCTTTGATGTCCAGCCTCCTGTAGAGTCTTTTTGACCCTTCAGATTCATCGGGTGCTCCCGCTAACAGAAGGTTGCGGTGACTGTGGCCTAATAGCAACACTCCTGACAGAATCCGCATAAAATTGTCCTCGCGGCTTGTTTAATGAAGGGGCGCTTTATTTAATGGTCTCGGCTCAAGGAGGGCCACTCTGTGAATCGATGGAATGTGATCTGCGTCACTCTGGTCAGTATTTTTTCGCTGACCACCCTTCCAGCTCAATCCAAGGATCTCACCCACCGTTTGGGAGTGGGTTACAAAAATCAGTTCGTATATGACCTTCCCAGCGTTGCGGTTCAGTACTATCCGGCAGCTTCCACTGGGATTTCTGCGGCTTTAGGCGTCGACACTCAGACGGACAACAGTAAATTTGGTTTGATGGTGAAGCTGCACCGGATTGTATTTACGGAGCAGCAAATGAACTTCTACATGGGTGCTGGCGCGGGCCTTATTAGCTCCGAGTACATTGTGGCTGGCGACACCAAAAATGACTCAGGATTTGAACTCAATGCCTTTTTGGGAGCGGAGTTTTTCCTCCCAGGGCTCGAAAGTTTAGGGTTTTCGTTTGAGGCTGGAGTGGCTGTGAGCTCCCTTGCGGGAGGCACGAGATTTCGCACTTTAGGCGATTCTCCGCTGCGAGCTGGCATTATATTTTACTTCTAGGGGGAGTAAGTGAAAGTATTTCAGCCTCGGGAAAGGACATTGCGAAGCTTCTTGAGGCCATGAGATAGTTTACAAATTGCGCAGCGCCAAGGGGACTCAAAGGGGATTAGAGTGGGGCTGGGGCAAGAGATTTTACATTAAGCTTTTGATTTCAATAGAGATCTAGAGACAACATATTTTTTGGTACGTCTTAAAAGGAGGGGATTCCGTGGAAGCTATTTACAGTCTTATCGAAGCCTTTAAAGCTGGTGGGATATGGATGTGGGCTATTTTGGCCGTTCAGATCGGTACTGTTTACATTGCGATTGAGCGCTCTATCGCTCTTTACCGCAAGTACAAGCTTGATCAATCACCGCTAGCAGAATCTTTCGAGGAAGACATTCGCAAAGGCAACATCCAGCAGGTGTTCCAAAAGGCAAAGTCTCTTGAAGAGGAATCTCCTCTGGCTCGCGCCGTTGCCGCTGGAACCCAAGCCGCTATGAATCTTGGTGGGGTGGATGAAATTCGCGGAAAGATGGATGAGGTTCTCCTTAGAGAAAACGGCAAGGTGGAAAAGGGCGTACCCTTTTTGGCCTCTTTTGCCAACATCGCCACCCTAGCGGGTCTTCTTGGAACGATCACAGGGATGATTGCCTCCTTCGCCGCAGTTTCCGGATCTACGGGCGCAGAGCGTGCCACCTTACTTGCCGCTGGTATTGCTGAAGCGATGTACACAACAGCTTACGGGCTGATCGTGGCGATTCCGGGTCTTCTGATGTACGCCGTACTTACAGACAGGGTCGGTAAGCTCCAAAGTGACCTGAACGAGGGAGCCCTTAAAATATTCAACCTACTCAGCTACACCTACAACCCGATTGCTCTTCGTCCCCGCGCGAAAGAGTCCGCTCAGCCGCAGATCGACGCCTAAGACCGAGTATGGAAGTCATTTTCCCGTCCTAGCCCATAAGGCTGTTAGGGCGGGCAAGGGGAGTTAGGTAATGGCTAGGAAAAAAAAGAATTTAACACCTGAAGTTGATCTTGTTTCCATCATCGCGATCATGTCCGTTTGTATCTGCTTTCTGCTCACCGCGGCCGCTTGGCTAGAGCTGGGCTCTATGAGTGTGAAGCAGGCTGTGGGCGGTGCTCCGGCTGATGGGCCGCAGGAAAAAGTTCCCTCCGTTTGGGCCCTGGTCCAGGACGATGGCTCTTTGGTTCTGCAGCTTCAAGACGCCAGTAGGGCCGCTGTTCAGAAACTCGGCCGCCTCACGGTTGCCAGCCAAGACGGCAAAGTGAATGAAGATGTCTTAAAAGAACAAATTCTCGCCCTGAAATCAGAAATCCCAGAGCTCAAAATGGCACTCATCAAGCCTCAGGCTAAGATGCTCTATGAGGATCTCATCGATATGATGGATCTGTTCAAGAAAGAGGGGATTACTGAACTGGGCGTGGCTCCGCTTTAAGGAGAGGTAGGGATTTTATGCTGAGCGATCAGAGTATCATAAACGAAACAGCCATTGAGAGCGCCACATCTGCAGGCTCCACCTTGAAGCCAAGCGGCGGCCGAGGAAAAAAACAGCTAGCGCAAGCGCTGATGCTGACCTCTCTAGTGGACGCCTTCTCGATTCTGATGATCTTTCTGCTAATGAACTTTTCCGCTACGGAAGAATTTATCTTTCTAAATAAAGACACGGTTCTTCCAGAGGCTTCGCAAATTCTTGAGCTTGAACAGAACACGGTGGTTCGAATCGAAAATGAGAAGCTCTTTATCGGTGAGGAAGAGCTCGATGAGAGCGGCCTTATCGCCAAGCTGATTGAGATTCGCAAGGATTGGGCTGCGGCGACACAAGAGGGGGTCGAAGCTGAAGATCCCGGTGTTACCATCCAAGCGGATCGAATGGTGGCCTATGAGTTTCTAAACAAAGTGGTCCTTGCTAGCAACCACGCTGGTTTCAGCGACATTCACTTTGTAGTTCTCAGGAAGTAGAGCCCGAAAGGTGGGGGGAATGATGACTAGAAAGCTAACCGTCCTAAAGCGCAGCACCTTCGTAATGGCTCTAATGGCCTTAATGGCAGCTCCGGGACTCACGAAGGCAGATACCGCAGAAGATCGGCTGATCGATAAGCTCGAGCGCATTCACCTGGGCTTAGCAGCCGCTGATCCCACGAAGACCGCTATTACTTTGAGGCTTGGTGACCTTTACTCTGAGCGTGCTCGGGCTAAGGCCATGAAGGAGCTTGAGCAAAACTGCACCAACTGTGTAGCAGGTGATGAAGATCGCCGCAAAGCCCTAACTTATTACGAAGAGGCTCTCCCTCAACTTCAGGGCACGCAAGCTGGGCGGGTGATGACACAGATGGGTCACCTGTTTCAACTGCTAGGTGAAAAGCACAGAGCCGTACAAATCTATCAAAACATCCTCAAGCAGAATGCTTCGCCCGACACTACGGGCCAGGCCCATCTGGCCCTGGGCGAAGTTCTTTTCAAAGAGGGCAATTACGCCGAATCGCTAAAACATTACCAGGCAGTGCTGGCGAATATGCAGACGGGCAGTCACGGCCTGGCAGCTTACCGCAAGGCTTGGGCCCACTTTAACCTGGGTCAAGGTGATGCTGCCGTTCGCAGCCTCAGAGAAATTCTGGAAACTCCTCGGCTTCTGAACCGTTCAAGCTCTGTGGGAGCTACGGCCGTGGACCCTCAGTTCCTTGAAGAGCTGTCCAGAGATCTTGCGACCTTCCTCGCCAGAGAAGGCGCTGGCCTGAACGAAGCCAAAGAAATCTACGAGAAAAGCCCTGAGTCCTCACGTCTTGCCAACACCTCTTATTTTGCCAAGGAGCTTGAGCGCCTGGGTCAGACAAGCGATTCGATTGCAGTTTGGCGCTTTGTTCTCGAAAGAGAAAAATCGCCCCGCTACCGGCTGGAGGCCCTGATTCTTTTGGCTCAGCAGGAGCGTGCTCTTAGAATGAACGACCAGGCCAATCAGGATTACCAGACGGCACTTCGCCTCTGGCCTTCAGTTCCCGAGTGCAAAACAGAGGGGCCCTGCAAAGAACTGAAGTCTCGTCTGCGAAGCTATATTTTGGATTGGAACCGGGTTGAAGAAAAGACGGTGGCCTCCGATGGCCTGATGAAGGCCTACGAGCTTTATCTAGGTACCTTCCCCGACGAAAAGGATATGAATCTTTGGGCCGCTCAAGCCTACCTCGGCCGAAAAGATCACGCCAAAGCCCTTCATTTTTTCCAAAAGGGCGCTGCCCTGGCGGAACAAGAGTTGGCCTCAGCTGAAGGTGCCGATAAAGGCAAGTTAACTGATGAGCTGGAAAGCATTCTTTTGTCCGAAGTTGAGATCGCTGAGAAGCTTGAGGATCAGGCCAAAATGGTGGCGGTTTACGATCGCTATCTCACCAAAAGCCCTCTGAAAAAAGAAGCCTTTGCCGTTCAGTATCAGAAGGCTCACCTTCTTTATAAAAACGAAAAGTACGACCAAGCAGCTGTTGAGCTGCGCCGGCTGGCCCTGGATGAATCAGGTGACAAGGCTCTGAGGCTTCAGTCTGCCAACCTCGCTCTGGACACTTTGGTTATTTTAAAGGATGAGTCTCAGATTGAGGTTTGGGGGCGTGAGTTCGCTCAGAAATTCCCCTCCGCTCAGGAGAACTTTTCAAAAATCTCTCGCACGGCGGTGCTGAACCAAGCCGTTGCTTTGGCCACTCTAGGTCATAAAGATAACGACCTTAAAGCGTGGGAGACTCTCCAGCGCATGGATCTGAGCACTTCTTCGGAAGAAGAAAAGGTGGCTTACTACAAAAACCGCATGATCCTTGCTGAAAGGCTGGAACGCTTTGGTGATGCCAGAAGGGCCGCCGATGAGCTGTTAAAGATTCAGACTCTCTCGGCAGAGGACAAAGAGTTCAGCCTGGCTAAAAAATCTTGGTACGCCGAATTGGTGCTGGACTTTGACACCGCCTTGAAAGTTACCCAGACGATGAAGCTTGAGGGCCTAAGCCCTGAGGATAAGTCCTTAAAGCTCGCTCTTTTATCTGATCTTGCGGGCGCGGACTCTTCGTCCCACCTAAGAGATTTCCTGAAGACATCCAAAGATGCTGCACAAAAGATGGCTGTAGCAAAGAGTCTGGTTGAAAAAAGCTCAACGCCCTTAGCGACTCTTAAAGAGTTACGGCCTCACTTTGCGACGTACGGTGAGGAGTACGGCTATTTGGCTCTTAAGGGGCTTGCTGCTGAGCCCACTCAAAAATTAGCCGAGGAGCTTCTAAAGGATGATTTGGTGAATAACTCCAAGTCGGCACCGATCTTTGAGCGGTATGTAATCTTGGGAGAACTAGCACCCTTGGCTGAGAGCCTAGCTAGTCACCAGATACGCTCAGCCAACCAAAACCATCTGGCAGCTGACCTGAAAAAGCGCATCTCGCTGATCGAATCCTTGGAGAAGGTAGTGAATAAGGCGATCACCAGTGGTGACTGGACGAGCCAACTCATCAGCTTTGAAACTCTTAAGAAGGAGTCCTCAAGGTTCTACAACGACCTTTTGAGTTTGCCTCTTCCGGAGGGCCTGACGGACGACGAGCAACAAGAGTACATGTTGCTTCTTTCCCAGCAGGCTACGCCCTACCAGATCAAGGCTCAGGACGTAGATGTTAAGGTTCAGGAGTTTTGGGGCAACCAGAGCGCGCTGAACGCCATTCTCAAAGACTTTGAGGGCGCCAAAGGAGACCTAAGAAAGCTAGCTCAGCAGGAGATCGAGGCTTTGCTGCCTTGGGCTGCTGATCAAGTGAAGGCCAACCTCCAGGCAGCTCTGACAATGCCTGAAGTGACCACAGAGGTGCCAAGGGTTGCTGAGATTGAAGCGGTGAAACGAAAGGTACGAGACAACCCCATGAATGTGGACCCGCTGGGTGAGCTGATTGGCTTGGAAAAACGGCTCGGTCGAGATGCGGTTGTATCTTATCTTGAGGCCCGAATGTCTCTCATTAAAGACGGACAGTTGTTCAAAGATCAGACCGAACAAGGAGGTCAGTGATGAAATGGGCGCTAACGATCATAGCCACGGTGTTAATTTTTGACACAGCCTATGGACAAACTTCGAGCTCTAAGAAGAGCTCGCAAGAGGTGAGCTTTGAAGACCTGCTTGTGGAAGGTAAGTATCACTTCTCTGACGAGGCGGTCGTCACCGTGGAAGACGATAAAATTTTGGACGCTCTTTTAGGCGTGCGCAGGGACTTTAAAGATAAAATTGAGCAATCAGCTAGCCGGAACTGAGGATCAAACAAATGAGACTACTTGTTCTTAAAAACTCAATAGGTGAAACGACTCGGTACATGCCTTGGCCTGAGGGTGAGACAGCCTATGTGGTTATGCGAAAAGACAAGCGCCGGCTGGATGTGGTTCCAAGCCTTGAGGTTCTTGAGCAAAATCAGATCGAATTCGATCTGATTCAAAAACCCACAGTGGCTGATCTGGAAAAAGGTGCGGTGAAGCTTTGCTCCTCCAACACCTTGGAGCTGGTC
>CAYRIE010000046.1:0-9466 GCA_964424215.1 uncultured Pseudobdellovibrionaceae bacterium | reverse complement strand
AAAGTGATGGACGTGGCCCTATCGCTCGCACCCGTCCAAAAGATCGCGCTTCACCTCCACGATACCAGAGGAACCGCCCTTGCAAATGTTCTCAGGGGCTTGGATCTGGGCGTGACGGCCTTTGACTCTAGCATCGGCGGACTGGGTGGATGCCCGTACGCCCCCGGCGCCTCGGGCAATTTAGCCACCGATGATTTGGTTTACATGCTTCATGGCATGGGGCTTAAAACTGGCGTGAACCTTGAAAAACTCATACAGGTTAGCCACTGGGTCACAAAAAAGATCGGCAGACCTTTGCCCTCTAAGCTGGCGCTAGCTGGCCTTCCGCGCCGGTCTTAATCTGATTGTCTTTATCCAGCAGAAGCACCTTGGGCTGATGGGTTAGGGCCTCTTTGGCTTCCACATCGCAGTAAGAGCAAATGATCACAAGATCGCCGGCGTGGACCAGCCTTGCAGCAGCTCCATTGAGGCAGACTTCACCTGGCTTTCCGTAGATAACATAGGTTGAGAAGCGCTCGCCATTGTTACAGTTGTAGATGTCGACCTTCTCAAAGGGAAGAAGCTGAGCCTTCTCGCAAAGAGCTGCATCAATGGAGACTGAGCCCTCGTACGCTATATTGGCATCGGTCACGGTGGCCCGGTGCAGTTTGGCTTTTAACATTTGGATTCTCATAGCGGCATCTCCTTAGCAGCATTGAGTTCGTAAGCAAGTAGAAGACCTTTTAGTACAAGGTCATGTTCATAGTGATCAAAAAGATTCGAACTGGCATAAAGGCTCGAAAAGCCGCCGGTACCCAGTATCAGCGGTGGTTCCTCTGGGAAGCACTCTTGGCTGAGCCGCCCGCAGACCTCCTTCACCGAACCCAAGTGCCCATAGTAAAGCCCCGACTGGATGCTCTCGATGGTCGAGCGACCCAGCGCCTCGGATGGCTCCACGATTTCTACAGCGGGAAGCTTGGCAGTCTGCTGCTCTAAAGATTCCATAGAAATTCTAAGGCCAGCTAAGATCACGCCGCCCAGATAATCCTTGTCTTTAGTCACAGCACAGAAGGTGGTTGCTGTTCCAAAATCGATGATAATGAGGTTTCTATCGGGATAAAGGTGAGTGGCCGCGATAGCGTTGGCGATCCGGTCTGATCCCACCTCCTGAGGGTTTCGGTAGCGCACCTTTAGGCCTGTGCGCGTGCCGGTCTGCAAGATAAAGGGGCTAAGATCAAAGTACTTCATCAGGGCGCCGCGGATGGAGTGCAGCACATCGGGCACAACGGAGCAAAGGGCTACGCCTCGCAGCTGAACCGGCTCAACTCCATTTTCACGAAGTGCTGCGCGCAGGAAAATTCCATACTCATCACTTGAACTCTTGTGAGTGGAGGTTTTGCGAAACTGCAGCAGCTTCTCCTGACCGCTGTAGAGGCCTCCGTAGATTTGTGTGTTGCCAATATCAAGGCATAAGATCATGACTTTTCTCCAAATGGGATGGCAACTGTGGACCTAGGCTTTCAAGGGCGGTGGCAAGGCTTGCTACGCCTGTGAAATTTCCAAGCGCTTCCCCCTGCTGGTTGTAAAGAGAGTAGGCCGGCTCACCTTTAAGATGGTCCTTAAGGTCGTTGTGAACGATGTAATCAACTCCGGCCGAGCGTGCGAGTTTGCTTACGGCCTCTTTGACTTCACTTGTGGTTGCGTGACTTGTGAGTTTAAAAGCCACCAAGGCGCAGCTCTTAGCTCTTTTGTCCCCTAAAGTCTTAATAAGCTTCGGAGCTTTTTTTAGTTTTAAGTTCAGCTCATCTTTTTCAGATGAGATTTTTCTTTCTTTCGCTCTTTCCACTGTGAAATCTGCTACGGCCGCCATCTGAATCCATGTGTCCACATGTCCACTCAGCCGCAAACTGATCTGCTCAGATAAGGAAGCTGCATCTGTGAAGATCCCCTCCCTCTGAACTCCCAGGGCTCGGGGTGCGGACGCCGACCTGAGGACCTCAACCTGATGACCCTTTCTTATCAGCTCTTCTGCAAGCAGAGCTCCACTTTTTCCCGTGCTGAAGTTGCTCAGTGTCCTTACGTCGTCAATGGACTCCTGAGTGCCGCCATAGGTGATCAGGAAGCTTCGTGATGTCACCGGCCTGGGTAGATGTTTGAGGATCGCTGCCGTTAAGGCTTCCGGCTCGATCAGCCGCCCGGCACCCTCTTCGCCGCAGGCTAGGCTGCCCTGATCTGGACCCACAAAGGTCAGCCCTTCGCGCTCCAAAGTTCTGACGGACTGAACGGTGGCAGGATGCATCCACATAGCGGTGTTCATGGCCGGGGCCACCAGGAAGGGCTTTTTAAAGTCGTGGGCTAAATAAAGATCAAGAAGCACAGAGCTGCCAGCTCCAGCCGCCATAGAGTTTAAGGTGTGGGCCGTTGCGGGAGCAAATACGATCAGGTCAGCTTCCCGTTGCCAGTGAATGTGCGACATTTGTCTTCCACTCTCAAAACTTGAGATCAGGGGCGGCTCCCCGGTGAGGCCCTCCCAGGTGCTAGCGCCTACAAATTCAAGGGAGCTCTCCGTTGCGGCAATGCGCACCCTGTGGCCCCATTTGATAAGTTGAGAGACCACGCCTGCTACTTTGTAGGCGGATATGGATCCTGAAATCCCAAAAAGGATATTACATTTCCACATGATCTATAAACCTTACGCCGCCTAAGTGAACAGCGCCGTGACGGAAGTTACTAAAAGAGGTGACATAATCGACCTCAAAGCCCCTAGCTTTAAGCTCGTTAGCTGCGTCCTCATCTGAGCGGGCCGACCTTAGGATTTTTGGAAAGCTAGCCAGGTGCTCTTTTAGGGAGGCCGGCAGCCGTTCATTTCGAGAGCTAAGCGCCACGCCATCTTCACTGCGGACCGTGGGCACTCTTACAATTTCTACGGGCAGGAAAAAGCTCTTAACTAGCTTCTCAACCAAGAGCAGTTGCTGAAAGTCTTTGGCGCCAAAGTAAGCTCTGGTGGGCTGAGCAAGCCCTAACAGCTTAAGAACCACAGTCAGCATACCACTAAAGTGACCGGGTCGGTGAGCGCCGCAAAGCATGGAGCTGAGCTCCTCTTCCTCAACCCTCATGTCGCGCCCCGAAGGGTACATGGCAGAAGGGGTGGGAACAAAGGCCACGTCGACGTTGAACTCCTTAAGCCGTTTTAGGTCCTTGTCATCCTGCCGAGGGTAGTTCTTAAAGTCCTCTGGGTCGTTAAACTGCGTCGGGTTCACAAAGATACTCACCGCAGTGACGTCGTTTTGAGCCAGTGAAGTTTCAACAAGCTTAAAGTGACCTTCGTGAAGAGCCCCCATAGTTGGCACAAAGCCCACAGTTTTCCCCTCAGCCTTTTGCTGAAGGCTCCAGCGCTGCATTTCATGCGGGTCGCCAAGGATGGTGAGGCTCACAGGTAGATCTCTTTTTCTGAGGGGAAGTTTTTGCTGGTGACCTCTAGGTGATAGGAGTTGAGACTTTTGAGTAAGCTCTCTTGGGCCTTGCCGAAGGGGCGCACAAACTTGGGCAGCCGGGGGGACAGGCCCATCAGATCCTGAATCACAAGAATTTGACCATCGCAGTTAAGGCCTGCGCCGATACCGATGGTGGGAATAGTCAGCTCTTCAGTGATAGCCTTGGCCAGGGGGGCGGGCACACACTCCAAAACGATAGCGAACACTCCTAGGTCCTCAAGCCTTCGCGCCTGTTCTTTGATCAGCTCCGCTTGCTCTACAGAGCGCCCCTGCACTTTGTATCCGCCCAGCGCCAAGTAGGACTGAGGCGTTAGTCCCAGGTGACCCATGAGCGGAACTCCGCTTTGAACAATGTGGCCCATGATGTCTTCTTGCCCGTCAACGCCTTCAATTTTAAGAGCGTGCGCGCCAGATTTCATGATTTCATCTACGGACTTCATGGCATAGGGAAGGCCTCTGCGGACACTCAGAAAAGGCATGTCCACCACCGTATACTTAGAGGGTGCGCCCCGGCGAACCGCCTGCGTGTGCAGCGCCATCATGGCGGTGTCAGCAGCGATGGTGGAGTCGTGACCGTGGACCGTCATGGCGACGCTGTCCCCTACGAGGATGGCATCAATCAAGGAGTCCTCTACCACCTGCCCAAAGGAATAGTCGTAGCAGGTCACCATGGAGATGGTGCGCTTTTCCGATTTATATTTCAAAAAATCTAGATGAGTCTTCACTCGAAACCTCCGCAGAATGTCGCGATCGAATAAATGTGTGGACGAAACTTCGGTACAGTCCGTGAAGGAGATGATCTTCTAGGGCGTTGTCGTGCTGGTGAACCGTCTCAAAGTCTCCGCGGGTGAGGGGGCCCGTTAGCGCCTTAGGGTTACGAGCTAGGTTTTCAAAGGTGGAGGTCAAAAACGGCCTCAACTCACCCTCGGAGATTCCAAAGGTAGCGTGCAGATTCTCGTAACACTCGGCCCACAGAAACTGGCTTAAGTTGGCAGCTAGGCTGCAAAGAGCGTGGTAAAGCGGCTTTTGCGCAGGATCGATAGCGACCGATGGATTTTTAAGGGCAGGGAAAATGTCTTTTAATCCCGGGCGCCCCACTTCACTTACAAACAAGATTCCAGAATAAAACTCCGGCGCAAACAGCTCCTGATGGAAGCTGGCCAAAGGATGAAGCCCCACCATTTTGGGATGGGAGTAGCTGCCAGAAAAGTGGACCACCGGGCCTTGAAATGAGGCCAGGTTGTCTTCAAAAAACTCACTTAAGGAGTCGTCTTTTATGGCGAGCAGAACCTTGTCTTGCGGATTCAAAAATCCCAGAAGCTCTTTAAGGCTCGGGCCGCCTCGCGCTTCTGCACCACGCGACCAAGACAAATAGGGAATCTCTTCGTGGAGAAGATAAAATTTTAAGTGGTTGGCCAAGCGGCCATCGCCCACTATCAGATATTGAGATTGGCTCTTCATGGTACCTGTCCTAGGGATCAAGTCCTTTAGCGGGGATCCTACAATGGAAGGAAGGGAATGTACAAGCTTCAAGCTCGAGCTTGCCAAATGGCAGCGAATTTGTTGTAGAAGGCTATGAAAAACGTACTTTACGTCCTTTTGCCGCTGCTCGTGATCACCCTTATGGTTTGGTTTATCGCCAAATGGGGCCTTAACCCCAGGGCGGTCGGTGTGATGAAGCCCTCCTTTTTTGATCAACCCGAAGAGCTCGGCGCTGTGCTTTACCGAAGATTCTTTGTAGAGCTGGAAAGCAGCCCTGTTGTGGTGTGGGGAACTCAATCACAGTCTCCAGAGCATCTGGCTGTGGTGGCGGGATTTTTGGCTCAAGGAGCCGATCAGCCTCGTCAGGTGATCATCGATGAGGAGCTGGCTTGGTCCGGCGGTCCGCAGTTTGATGGTGCCCAAGTGCTGGACTTTCAAAGCCAGTACGACGAGCTGAAAAAAGTCATCGAAGCCACTATCCCCGAGGGGCAGCCCGTCCTGCTGGTCACTCGCTACGCCTACTCTGCCCAAAAGGTAGGTATGAACACTCTCGCTAAGGACCTTCGGGAGGAGTTGGGGGTGCCCCTTTTCACCATCACCCATCTGCCAATGGCCACCAATGCGGATCAGGAAGGGGAGCTGTTTCCTCAGTGCACGGTTATGAACGATAAAGGACTCTCTGAGCTAGGCTGCCTTGCACTCGCCAAGAGTCGTTCCATTTACCGAAAGGCGCCCAAGTTTCCAAGCGGGCAGTGGGTCGCGGTCGCAGACCAGTGGCCTGGCCACGACCTTTTTGTTTACTGGCGTTATTTGCCCTAACGAAAAACCTCACTCCTCTTCTAGAGTCAAAGAGAGCGCAAGTTCATGGGCGAGTGGTCGCCGGCGAGCACGGAAGTAAGTTCTGGGCGAGTACTCCAATAGATCACCTAAGGTGGCCATATAGATATCGGCGAACCTATCCACCTGATGGGCAAAGTAACTTTCCTCGTTACCCGCGCGCATCACTTCGCCCCAGTGGGGGTTGAAGATGGAAGCTTGCTCGTGAATCAAGGGGCTGATCTCTTTATCGATGCCAGAGATTTTACCCTGAAGCTCTTCAAGCCGCTTTTCCATGGCGCTGGTCTTGGGCTTTCCTTCGATCACCGCGGACAGAAGCTCCACATGTTCTTGCTCTAGGGGCTCCTTGTCTTTCATTAGATTGCGAATCTTCTGCTGAAGAGGCTGGGCTAGTTTCATGTTATTAATTTCATCACCAAGCTCTTCCAAAACGAGCGCGGTACGCCAGTTGCTGTCTTTTTTCAGCCGTACAATATCTCCATAGATATGGTCGCCGATGTATAAGATGTCGTCGCCAGATACGCCGAGAGCAGCTTCCAAGTTGGCAGCGGAGCCGCCTTGGTAAATCCCCGGCTTTAAGGTTTCATCGTAATTGGTCATAGTGCCATCTTCGGGATTCACCTTGAGCAGCCTCAGATTGTCATAAAAGAATCTTGGCTTTTGCGCCATGGTGATGACCACAAAGAAGATGTCCATCCAGGTCTTATGATCTTTGAGATAGGGGTTGATGGCGTAATCCAAAAGAAGCTTGGTGTAGTGAAAGTCAGAGTTGGTGACGATAAAGAGCTTTTTGTCGTGCTTCTTGTAGCGCTCTAGGCCCTCTACGGCACGGGCATCCTTGTGGATGTACTTGTCTAGGTTTTTTGCCACTTCTGTCTTCAGGCTGCCGTCACGGTGGGATTCATCCATGACATAGACGACATCCTCGAACATGCGCTTAAAGTCCGGCATATTTGGAGCTGGCAGAGTGTTCTTTAAATCCACCAACTGTGAATACAAAATCGCCACCGACGTCGAAAAAGAGGTGTCGATAGAAGAGTAATCTGATGAGCCCAGGTCAATGTAGGTGCCCATATAAATTTTCTGCTGAGTCGCGTAGTCAATGGGCTTGGTGCCATGTCTGCTGGTGCGAATCGCGCCGTGCCGGCTCACTTTCAAAAGGTTGCCGCGCACTTTATCCACCACGAGGCCACGAATAGAGCGGTCAAACTCAAACGGAAAGTCTTTGACGGCTTCAGGATAGCCGCGGGCAATGAGCTTGTCCTTCATGATGGTGTGGGCGAGGCCTTCAAAGGCTTCGGTATGGTACCTCACTAAGGTGTGGTCCATGTCCAATCCCACGTACTTGATGCGCTTCATGTTGAGAGTGCGATTGATAAAAACCTTATCCATCATAATCTAATATCCCTCCGCCCCAGTCCCGCTGACTTTATTCAGTCCTTAGGCCTTCTTTTTGCCAGGCCAGCATGCCGCCCTTCATATTATAGACTTCTTTAGCGCCATTCTCTAGTGCCCAGACACCGGCCTGTGTGGACCTGCCGCCGCTGCGGCAAATGAACACGGCGGGCTTTTCCAGATCGATCACCTGCGGTCCACGCTCTGGAAGCTGACCCAGGGGTAAAAGCACAGCGCCGGGAATGTGGCCAAGTTCGCCGCTGTACTCATCGGGCTCGCGCACGTCAATGAGCTGAACATCAGCCGTTAAACCTTCAGAGAGCTGCTTGGGGGCAACATCTTTAACTTCTGGATGATCGGGGTTGTTTTCAATCCCCTTAAAACGAGTTAGGTCCGACATAATTGAGAACCTCCATTCTCCACTTAAAAAAGCTACTGATTGTCATCCCGATGGGCGCAAACCTCAAGGGGACGCTTAATGCGACATATAATTTTTATAGGTTCGGGCGTGGAGCCCACCCCGTGTGGTTTTACAGCACTTGAACCCTATGTGGAACTGTGAGACCAACTAAAAATTCAAGTGAAGGAGGAGATAATGGAACAAAATCCTGTCGGACTCGACGGCCTAGAGTTTATCGAATTTTGCGGTCCGGAGCCTCGCAAACTCCAAGAGATGTTTGAAAAGTTGGGCTTTACGAAGGTAGCAGTCCACAAAACTAAGAAAATTTCGCTTTTTCGCCAAAATCAGATCAATTTTCTGCTCAATGAAGAGCCCCAGGGTTTTGCTCATCAGTTTCAGGCAGGTCATGGCCCGTCTGTTTGCTCCACGGGCTTCCGAGCTAAAGACGCGAAAAAGGCCCTCAGCACCGCTCAAGAGCGCGGCGGTAAGGCTTACACAGATGATTTCACTGCGGCTGCTTTTGAAGTTCCCGCCATGTACGGAATTGGCGACTCCCTCATTTATTTTATCGACGGCTATGCTAAAGGTGACATTTATGAGCAAGAGTTCAACTACATCACTGAAGATCGACACCCGAAGGGTCTCGGCCTTGAGCTGATTGATCATCTGACCAACAACGTTCCCTACGGTGAGATGGACAAGTGGTGCTCCTTTTATGAAGACGTCTTTAACTTCAAAGAGCGAAGATACTTTGACATCAAGGGTGCAAAGACCGGCCTTCTCTCCAAAGTGATGCGCTCTCCTTGCGGTGGAATCACAATTCCCATCAACGAGCCTGACGGGGACAACACCAAAGGTCAGATCCAGGAGTACCTGGATGAGTACAAAGGCTCAGGCATTCAGCACATCGCGCTTTTAACTGAAACGATCATGCCCAATGTGGCGGCTATGCGGGAGCGAGGCATTAACTTCCTTGATACTCCGGACAGCTACTTTGACATGATTCCTGATCGTGTACCCAATGTTGTTGAACCCGTGGAAGAGCTGAAAGCCCACAAGGTGTTAGTGGACGGAGATGAAGAAGGTTACCTACTTCAGATCTTCACGCAGAATCTGTGCGGGCCGATCTTTTTTGAATTGATCACGCGCAGAAACCACGCGGGCTTTGGCGATGGAAACTTCCAGGCCCTCTTTGATGCGATCGAGCGTGATCAGCAAGCCAGAGGAGTGCTGTAAGCTTTGGAATCGGTCCTCGGCGCCCGACTAACTGACGAAAGAGCCATGGCTGTGGCTCTTGAGGTAGCGCGCCGGGGTTTAGGCAAAGTTTCACCCAACCCCATGGTCGGAGCGGTTCTGCTCAGCCCTGCGGGCCTATGCCTTGCCACCGGCTATCATGCTCAGGTGGGCGGCGCCCATGCTGAAGCGGATCTTCTCGACAAAATAACGGATCAGAATCTTTTGAAAGGGGCCCGGCTGTTTGTAACGCTGGAGCCCTGCTCACACGTTGGGCGAACGCCCTCCTGTGCCCGAAGGCTGGCGACTCTTCCGCTGGCAGAGGTGGTCTATGGACTGGCTGACCCCAGTGAAGCTGCGGGCGGCGGGGCTCAAATTCTTAGAGACGCTGGCATCAAAGCTACGCGCTATAGGGGTGAGCTGGAGGCGGATATGGCGGAGCTGTGTGAGGTGTTCACCTACACGGCTCAAAGCAAGACGGCCTTTGTCGCTCTTAAAGCGGGGGTCACTCTGGATGGCAAGCTTGCGCATCGAGGGGGTGCCAGCCAGTGGATCACAGGTGAGGCCAGCCGGCTTGAGGCCCATAAATTGCGCGCGCTGTATGATGCTGTCTTAGTGGGTGAGCGCACGCTCTATCTGGACAATC
>CAYRIE010000045.1:0-9626 GCA_964424215.1 uncultured Pseudobdellovibrionaceae bacterium | reverse complement strand
CCAAAAGTCGCGAGCCACACCCTGCGAGAAGCTCTGCCTTTTTGCGGCCGACTTTCGCGCTACCAATACCTTTTTTATAGTTCCCACCTGCTTTAGGGCCATCTGTTTGTAGCGCTCTTCACTCAGGCTTCTCAGCGCTTTCGCACGGCGCTTTCGCTCCACCCACGGGACTGAGCCTTCCATCAGCTCAGCCTTGGTGCCGCCGCGCTCGCTGTAGGGGAAAACATGGATATGATTCCACGGAAGCTGCTGCAGCCTCTCGTAGGTTTCAAGAAAGTCCTTTTCGCTCTCACCAGGAAAGCCCACAATCACATCCATTCCAACAAAGGGCGTGGTGGGCACCTTCTGGTGAATTCGCCCAAAAGCTTCCTCCACATCCTGGGCGCCGTACTTGCGCTTCATGGCTTTGAGCACTCCCGAGTGGGCACTCTGAAGACTCACATGAATGTGGGGGCAAAGTCTTTCATTTTGATAAAGATCTAAGAGGCGATCTGTGATCTCAACCGGCTCAAGACTGGTGAGCCTGAGTCTGGGAACAGAGGTGAAGTTTAGAAGATTTTCAACCAGATCCTCAAGTCCTAAGCTTTGGCCGTTTTCCTCTGTTTGATAATCACCGATGTGAACACCCGTGAGCACCACCTCCTGATAGCCCCGGTGCTGCAGATCATGCACTCTTTGGATCAACTCATTGACGCTAAGGCTACGCGACAGGCCCCGCGCGTAGGGGATGATGCAAAAGGAGCAAAAGGAATTACAGCCGTCTTGAATTTTCAAAAAGGCTCTCGTGTGATGCTCCTCCTCTCCACCGCCAGCACCTAGGTCATCCTTTTTAAAGATGTTGGCGCGGTGGACTCTGGCTAGCTGCTCACCTTTGATTAGCCCTTCAATTAAGGACGGCGCCTCAGCTTTATGAGAGTTGCCGATCACAAGGTCAATGGCCTCCTCCTCGTCCACCAGCTGACCATCCACTTGGGCTGCGCAGCCGGTTAGCACCACCTTGGCTGCTGGGTCTTTGCGCTTAAGCTGGCGCGCGTGGCGTAAGACCTCTTTGGTTGCCTCGTGAGTTACAGCGCAGGAGTTAAGGATGTACACGCCCTTAAGATCTTTATCTGAAAACAGACCGCTCCCCTGCATTCTCTGGGCGAGAAGGCCTGAGTCATAGGTGTTCACCTTGCAACCGAAGGTGGTGATTTGAGCGGCTATCTGCTTTGTATCCATCCGCCCCCCACAAGTTGCTGGCCGCGGTAGACCACAGCGGCTTGCCCGGGTGTGATGGCACGTTGGGGCTCATCAAACACAATGTGAGCTCTCTGGCCGATCTTTCGCACCCTGGCCTTCGCCCCTCGGTGCTGATAGCGGATTTTCACCCGTAAAGGTTCATCCTCTGTTAGTTCATCGAGCCAGTGGCAATTGTCGATTTCAAGCTCGGAGCCAAAAAGGTGTTTTTCCTCACCGACCCAGACGTCTTTGGTTTCGGGATCGATCTTGATTACAAAGAGCGGATGCGCCCAGGAGACTCCCAGCCTTTTGCGCTGCCCATAGGTGAAGTGGTGTGTACCCGCATGCTGACCTAACACTTCACCTGTCGGATAAAGCTTAAGATCACCTTTAAGATGATCCAGCCTTCCAAGCTCACCTTCAATGAAGTTGTCATAGCCCTGATCACCCACAAAACAAATCCCGGTGGAGTCTTTTTTCTTTGCAACCACAAGCCCCTGCTCTTCAGCTAGCCTGCGCACTTCAGGCTTGGTCATGCCGCCCACGGGAAACAAAAGTTTGGGCAGTATTTCAGGCTCCAGGGTGAAAAGAAAATAGCTTTGATCTTTCCAGTGATCTTCACTGACTTGAATTTTTGCCTGGCCCTCTTCAAAAACAACTTGAGCATAGTGGCCCGTGGCCAGGTAATCGCAGTCCAGCTCCTTCATCTTTTTGATGAGGTGATCGAATTTCAAAAAAGTATTGCAGTCCACGCAGGGAAGCGGAGTCTCACCTTTCAGGTAGGAGGCCATAAAAGGTTCAATGACCTGAGTGCGGAACTTGGCCTCACAGTTAAGAACATAGAAGGGAATATCAATTTTGTCGGCCACGCTACGGGCATCGTCAACGTCCATACTGGAGCAGCAGGTGCCCACGCCCTCTTCAATTTCACATTGCGAGTAGTCCCACACCTGCATGGTGGCGCCAATCACATCATAGCCTTGCTCTTTAAGGAGGGCCGCTGCCACGGAGCTATCCACTCCGCCGCTCATAGCGACCAGCACGCGAGGCTTCTTTTTTTCTGTAGCTAGGACCATTCCCTTCCCTCTTTTTCCTTCTGCATTTCAGATAGAACGCTTCGTAAATGCGCCACAGTGCTGGCGAGTGTGTCAACAAAGGCGTCCACCTGCTCTTTGGTGGTGGACCAACCTAGCCCCACGCGCATGGACGACTGCGCCTCCTCCCGCGAAAGACCCATCGCCAGCAGAACGGGCGAGGGCTCTGGATTGCCTGAGCTGCACGCAGCTCCGGTGCTCACGGAAAAGCCTTTCAAGTCCAGGTTCATAAGTAAGGACTCACCATCTATGCCGTCAATCACCATATTGGAGGTGTTGGGCAGCCTGAGTCCCTGTGCGCCCGTGATGGCAACCTTTGGAATCCGCTCCAAAATACTACGCTCCATATAATCTCTGAGCTCGGCCATTTGAGGAGCCCGGCTGGAAACCTCCGGCAAAAAGTCCATCATGGCTGCAAGGGAGGCCACCGCCATTAGGTTCTCCGTGCCCCCTCGGCGGCCGCGCTCTTGACCGCCTCCGTGGAGGAGATTTTCAAAAATGGAGCCGCGTTTGATGTAGATGCAGCCTGCGCCCTTTAGTGCATAGAACTTATGAGCTGAGAACGTAGCATAGTCCACTCCCAGCTCAGCGGGCTGAACAGGAATTTTGCCCAGCCCCTGCACCGCATCGGTGTGAAAAAGTGCGCCGACCTTGTGAGCCATCTGAGCCATCTTCGCTATGGGAAAGACATGGCCCGTTTCGTTGTTAGCGAGCATGACCGACACGAGCGCAGTGCTCTCATCAAGAAGCTCTTCGTAGCGGGCTAGGTCAATTTCACCATCTCTCGATACGGGGATGGTTTCCACCTGGGCACCTTGAGCCGCTAGGAATTCAAAAGACTTTCGGACGCTCGGATGCTCAACACTCGCGTGAAGGTACTTTTTCCGGCCGTTACTAGCACTTAAGTGCCGTGGACTGCGAAGGCCAAAGTAAACGCCCTTGATGACGGTGCTGTTGCCCTCGGAGCCGCCGGATGTGAAGACGACCTCAAGAGGATGAACACCAAGGGCTGAGGCCACTTTTTTGCGGCTTTCTCTAAGTAGGGTCCGAGACTTTCGACCCTCGCCATAAATGGAGCTGGGGTTGCCCCAAAGCTTGAGCCACTCGGCTATTTGCACGGGCAAAAAACTCGCCAGCGGAGTGGTGGCGTTGTGGTCCAAATAAACCCTGTCCAGGGGGGCCATGCTCGAAAAGTCCATAGGTTCGGGAAGTTAGCACACTCGTCTCGGTGCGACAAGAAACCCTCTCCTCCCAGGCTCCGTCCCCAAGCTCCGTCCCCCATGAAGCTCCGTCCCCCCATGAAGCTCCGTCCCCCCATGAAGCTCCGTCCCTCCATGAAGCTCCGTCCCCCATGAAGCTCCGTCCCCATAGCGGGTATAATTTTTTCAGGTGGCCCGACCTCGACCCTGGTCGGGATATAGGGCGAAGATTTTACCAATAGCTCTGCAAGCCCGATAGGAAGGTGATGTCACTTCACCAGCCGTGGATAGAATTCTTTAAGATATCGCCTGAGGCTCTGGGAGGCCTGCACGCCAAGGCCGATCCGGAGCTCTCACTTGTGCACACGGCCCTGCTCGAGGGCCTCTTGCCCGAGGAAGATTATCTGAGCTGGGCCATGGAAACCTTTGAACTCCCACGGGTGAAGCCTGATTTCCAGCTGGAAGCCCACTTAGTGCAAGCTCTGGAGCCCTTAAAGACCGTTTTTAAATGGCGACAGGACTTCCACCCCGCTGGTCTCTGGGGCAACACCCTATACATTTTCTGCCATGAACCCACAGAGCTGAAACTTGAAGATTATAAAGTTCAGTATGTGCTCGCACCCGCCAGCTGGCTCAAAGAGTCCTGGAACCACATCGGCGCCGCTTTTGAGACTCCAGATCAGAGTCCTCCCATAGAAGACTCCGTTCCTAGCTTTGATCTATCGGGGGAAATGCAAAACACTCAGGCAGAAGTGGCGGCCCCGGAGGCGCCAGCAGAAGTAGCAGCTCCCGAAGGGCTTTCCTCATCGGCCTCCAGCGACACAGATCAACTTGATGTTCCCGAAGGGCTTTCCTTTGGCTCCCTAGAACCTCCCGAAATGGAGAGCCCTGATCAAGAAGCCGCTCCCGAAGAAGAAATCGCTCCACCTGAGGGAATGGCGGGCTTTTCAACCGCCGCCAGCAGCCCGTCTTCAGAGGAGGAGCCTGCTATGGCTCCAGAGGGAATGTTTAAGAACGCCGCCTCGGTGAGCGTCTCCTTTGCCTCACTCACTCATCCTGATGATCCGAAAGTTTCACCCGCAGCTAGCGAAGCACCTGTAGAACCTGTAGAACCTGTAGCACCCGCAGCTAGCGAGGAACCCGCAGCACGTGCAGCACCGATAGCTAGCGAAATTCCCGCAGCAGCACCCGCAGCCAGCGTCCCAGCTTTACAGCGAGCAGAGCAGCCCCTACCTGAGCTGGCTGCTTTGAAAATCAAGCCTGAGGATGCAGCTCAGCTGCCTCCTCTGCCTCAGCCTTTCGGAGTGCAAACGACTCATTTTCCAGAGCCAGACCCTGCTCCCACCGAACTGCAACCCCAACAGCAGCAGCAGCAACAGCAACCGCAACCGCAGGTGCAGCAGCAGACCCCCCAAGGTCAGTTCAAAACCGAATGGACCCTAGCTGAAGTCAGCCGTGTCACTCTTTTGAAACCTGAAGGCCAAACGGTGTCGCGCACCCTGGAGCTCAGTCACCTGACTTCTTCTGAAGGTACGGAGATGCAGGTTTGCAAGGCGGTATCCGATGAGCGCGTGGCCCACGCTCAAGATGATGTTCGTAAAGCCAACAACTTAGAGGAGCTCTCCCTGAACACCTTTAAGGTGATGAAGACCTACTTTGCCAACAGCATCTTTTTTGTATTTCTCAATGGCAATTTGATTCCCTGGCGCTGGACCCAAAGCTGGCCAAGACCGTCCGATACGCCCCCTGGACCCATTGACCTAAGCTCACCGAGCATCTTTAAGATTGCCTTTCAGACAGCTCTCCCCTACCACGGCTATGTGGTGCCCTCACCTGTGAATGACGCCTTCTTTAGGGAGTGGAACCACGGAATTCTTCCTGATCACGTCACTCTTATGCCCGTTAAAGCAGGACAGCTCATTGCGGGCCTCATGCTCGGTATGGCCGATCGCACCAGCTTAGACTACAAGTACTCGTTAAAGTTCATGGAAGGTCTGTCGGTGAACATCAGTCAGGCTCTTCAAGATATGAGCGTTAAATCAGCATCCTAATTATAGGGTCGTAAGAGTTAGCTTTCGCGTCCCACCTGGCTCAACTTCAAAGACAAGCCGCTGCACCACCCAAGGCGGATGATTCAAATCCCTTGCATCCACTCTGTCCCCCCACTCTAACAAAATAACTGCGGGCTCTGTGAGGAGATCCCAAAAACCTGTCGATTCCAGCTCCTCTTCAGATTCTAGACGGAACAGATCCAGGTGATGGATAAGTCTTTCTCCCGTATCATAGGTCTGAATGAGACTGAAGGTGGGTGAGGTGACTTCATCTATTCCTAACTGCTTAAGCGCGAGCTGACAGAACTGGGTTTTTCCAGCACCCATCTCACCTTCTAGCAGCAAGATGTGATGGGCGCTCGTTTGCTCAAGCCAGTCGCTTGCGAAAGTTTGCAGACCTTTAAGCGTAACGCCTTTAGAAGAGTTCATAGCGGAGCCCACGACTGGCCGCGAAGTCTTGAGAGCAGCTGGGGCAATAGCTCCGTAAGGTCAGCTGCCGTCATACTGAGCCGGTCCTGACCTACCTTTAACCACTCATCGGCCATGCGCCCGTGAAGGTAGGCTCCAGTGCCTGAGGCCTGAATCGAAGGCAGTCCCTGGGCTAACAAAGCGCCGATCATTCCCGAAAGAACATCACCGGTACCCGCCTTAGCCAGAGTAGAGTTTCCTGAAAGCACCACCATCACGCGGCTTTCAAAAGCGATCAGGGTTCTAAAGCCTTTAAGGAGCACCACGCAGCCAAACTTTTCAGCTGCTCGCTGCACGAACTCAATGCGGTCCTTTTCAATGTCCTGTACGGGTACGGAGAGCATGCGCGCAAGCTCTCCAGCATGGGGCGTGAGCACCCAGTTAGCTGGCAGTCTCCCCAGATCCTGCACAAACCCAAGCGCATCTGCATCCAGCAGCACGGGAAGCTTGCAGTCTGAGCGAATTTTCTTAAGCAGTTCGCCTGTTTGAGAGGTCACCCCCAGGCCAGGTCCGATAACAAGGGCCTTAGCTTTTGGATGAACGGGATCCTTGAGGTTCACCGTTGCGGTCATAATCTCAGGGTGACTAGAGGCGATGTGGGTGGGATCCTGCAGGCTTGTGAGCTGAACATAGCCGGCTCCTGTCCGGTAGGCAGCAAGGGAGGCTAAAATTCCAGCCCCCCACATCCCCTCACTTCCGGCAAACACCTGCAAAAATCCTTGGGTGGATTTATTGGCCTGGGTCGCCGGGCGCGGTAGATACCTGCGCGCCAGCTTCTCGGTAAATGCAAATCTTGTAGTGGCCACCTCCCGAATCAGTCGCTGCGGATAGCCTAAAGGAAGAATTCTTAAGCGCCCGCAGTAAGAGGGCCCCTGGCCCGTGAAAAATCCTGGCTTGGGCAGGCCCAAAGTGAGTGTCGCCACCGCACGGACGCACACGCCTTTTACCTCGCCCGTGTCCGGATGAAGCCCCGAGGGCACATCAAGAGCCACCTTAGGCGGCCGAGCGGCGTTCATCGCTTCAACCCAATCAGACAGCGGCGCCTCAAGATGCTTATTGAGCCCCACGCCCAAAAGGCCGTCCACAATGAGAGCGGCCTCACTTAGGAGGCGGCTTAACTCCGCCGGAGCAGGGTTTTCTAAGATGCGCAGACCAAACTTTTTTGCGCGATCTAGCTGGCGCTGGGTCAGTGCAGCCACTTTGCGATCCGAGGGGCAAAGGAGTACGACCATCAGATCTCTAAAGCCTGAGCCATGAAGGTGCCGAGCCGTCACAAGCGCGTCACCGCCATTGTGTCCCCGGCCCGCAACAAACACCATGCGGCCCTTGTTGAGTTCTGGAAAAAAGCTTTGTTCAATTTCTCGGGCCGCTAAGGCTCCTGCCACTTCCATGACGGCCTCGCCCGGAAGACCAAAGTCTTTCTCAACGAGCTTGTCCATGATCTTGGTTTGAGCGGCCGTGGCAAGTCTCAACGTAGGGTCCTTAAACGCTTAAGCGGCGCTCTAAAAAGGAGGCCACCTCTTCGGCGTACTCACTGATGGCCTGCTTGTCCGGACCTTCCACTAACACCCTTACGACATCTTCCGTGCCGGAAAAGCGCACAAAAAGCCTTCCTTCACCGTTGAGCTTTCGCACCACACTCGATTCCATCTCTTCATACCCTTCGATTTCATCAAGAGCCATGCGGCGCTTCACCTTGGTGTTGATCAGCACCTGGGGAACATCCTTCATCTGAAGGTTGAGCTTTGAAAGAGGCTCGCCCGTTTCTTTCATCACGGCCAGCACATTAAGTGCTGCTATGATTCCATCGCCCGTAGTGGAATGCTCTGCAAAGATCAGGTGGCCCGACTGCTCACCCCCTAGGGTGTAGCCGTTCTTTCGCATCTCCTCGACCACATGTTTGTCACCCACCTGGGTGCGAACCACCTTGATACCAGCTTTCTTTAGGGCTTGATCCAAACCAAAGTTACTCATTTGAGTGGCCACCACGGTGTCTTTAACGAGCTGCCCGCGGCTTTTAAGGTGGAGGGCGCACAAACAAAGGATGTGATCGCCGTTAACGACCCGGCCCTTTTCATCTACCAGCACGGACCGGTCGCCATCACCATCAAGGGAGATTCCCACATCGGCCCGGTACTGAAGCACCAGCTCACTGAGTTTAGCTGGATAAAGCGCGCCCACTTTGTCGTTGATATTAAAGCCGTTGGGCTGATTGCCCGTAAGGATCACCTCAGCGCCCAACTCTTCAAACACGGCTGGCGCCACCTTGTAGGCGGCACCGTTGGAGCAATCCAGCACGATGCGCATACCTTCCAGAGTGTACTCCATCGGGAAGGTGGCCTTACAGAAGACAATGTACCGACCCTGACTGTCGTCGATGCGGCGGGAGCGGCCCAGCTCCGTTGAAGGCGCAAGAATCTCGTTGAGGTCTTGCTCAAACACCAGTCGCTCCAGCTCCAGCTCCATCTCATCTGGGATCTTGTAGCCTTCGTGATCAAAGATCTTAACGCCGTTGTCATGAAAGGGGTTATGGGAAGCTGAGATCACAATCCCAGCATCTGCCCGCATGTTGCGAGTCAGAAAGCCAATGCCCGGTGTGGGAAGAGGCCCGACCAGCTGCACATGAACACCCATAGAGTTGAGCCCGCTGGTTAAAGCCAGCTCCACCATATAGCCTGACAGCCGGGTGTCTTTTCCGATTACAACTTTTGGGGATTTATTGCGAGAGGGGCGAGCGCGCAGCAAAAGCCCCAGGGCCTGGCCAACTTTAAGGATAATGTCAGGACGCATCGGGAACTGGTTAGCGCGTCCACGAATGCCATCAGTACCAAACAATCGTGTCTTCATAACTCTTCCTTATCAAGGGGCTGGCTTCAGCACAAATTTCAGAAGTTTTGGGTGCACATCCTTCACGGTAACACCCTCAGGTAGCGGCAGGTAATCAAGATTCAGCGATTCAATGTGGGTCCCCTCATTGAGGTTGGACACATTGAGCGTGTAGCTGAGCTCACCAAGCTTCATAAGAGGTTGGCGCTTTCCCATCAAAGTAACGGTTAATCGATCAGGCTCCAGCTGAGTTAGCTGCAGTGAATCTTCAATCAAGGGTTCAATCGGGACAAAGACCTCGCGCTCAAACTCTTTTTTTCCGAGGGTGGCCACCCACAGCACCAAGGTGACCACAAGTGAGAGGACCTTGTAGTTAAGGTTGTCGGTGAAACGCTTTCGAAAGGTGTCCCGCTTGGGAAAGGCGCTCGGGCTCATGCCATGGCTCCTTCGGCACTTTCTCTGCGTCTTAAGTCAAACGCTGCGAAAAGCTCCTTGCGCAAAGTGGCCGGATCCAGGTTGGCCGTCAGCTGGCCCTGGGAGACCATCCCCACGGATTTATTCTCCTCAGAGATCACTAGCACAAAGGCATCGGTTTGCTCGGTGAGCCCAAGGGCAGCGCGGTGGCGGGTTCCGAGGTTGCGACTGATGTCAGGGTTTTTGCTCAATGGCAAAAAGCACCCTGCCATAGCAATGCGGCCGCCCCGAATCACCACACTATCGATTGCGGCGGTCCGAACTGTGATCCGTGTGGAACTTGTAGCGATGGTGTT
>CAYRIE010000044.1:0-9645 GCA_964424215.1 uncultured Pseudobdellovibrionaceae bacterium | reverse complement strand
GGCTGAAAACATGCGAATGGCTGTTTCAAAAACCAAGTGGATCTCAGCAGTTTGTTCAGGACTGTAGCTGTTTTGTGTGAGCTCTCGCTCTTTGCGAAGCTGCCAGTTAAGAACGTTAGCCCGATTAAGGAAGCCTGAAAACCACGGCTGCTGACTCTCTTCGATAAAATCCCCAGGGGAGGGCGTTAAGGCCACAAGGTCTGCCCCTAGATTGGCCAGATCAATGACTCTTGGATGAAGCTCGTAGGTGCTGCCCTTAATATTTGTGAGCGACTGTAGGGGCCTTGGAAGAGGTTCGCTGCCGCCAAGCTCTGACCACTTGTGTTTTTTAGAGGAGAAAATTAAAGAGTCGGCATCGGCGAGGATAACTAAAAAGACCTCTTCCCGTTTGAGTTTTTGGCTGACCATAAAGTTGTGAAGAGAGGCTTGCACCATAGCGGCATGGCCGCCGTGAACCAAATCGAAGCTACCATTTAAAACTAAAATCTTTTTCCCAGCTAAAAGGGCGTTGCGCATTCCTTGGCGGGCGGCCTGAAAATTGGGGGCTACGATTTTTTGAGCCTCAGCTAAGGTGAGTCTGTTTTGAACCAGTGACTGGGGGCTTAAGCTGATGCCCGTTGATTCGAACAGTCCAGCAAGAAAGTTACTGCGTCTTTGGGCCGTCCATTCAGAGGAAAACAGCTCTCCAGAGGCGGCGGGAGTTTTGGCCAGCACATCCTGGCAGTAACCTGAATTTGGGAGCAGGCTTTGGGGCGTTGCTGCCTGGGGAGCTATTGCAAGGGCCGCCGTGAAAAACGCTAAGTGCAGTAATCTTCGGCCCACCCAAACCATACCCCATCCCCCAACGTAGTAATTTACGGAATAATTACCTAAGGGGTGCGGGACCGTCCACGGACAACTGAAGTTTGGAAATAACTTTAGGGACGAGCGTCGTTTCCTTCAATGAAGTTAACCACTTGACCTGCGGCTCTGGACCAAATGACCTCGGTCAGATCAGGTGAGTTGCCGCTTTCTGGGAGCATTTTGTGAACGGAGCCTGGGGCAAAATCATCTAGGTCTAGTGAAAATTCAAGCAGCATCTGCCAGCTGGAAGGGTGCCATAGGCTGAGAGCGTGTTCAGATGAAGTAGCTTCAAAGTGCTGAATGACCTCATGACCTCTGCCCTCTCTGAAGGTTGTAAACATCCGCGCTGCCACCTGAAACACAAGGTCAACTTCTGCCACCTGCTCGGCGGTTAAGGATTCTTGTGCCAAGATCTGCTCTTTTTTGGCGGCCCACTCAGTAACTTTCACCCGGTTCAGGAATCTAAAAAACCAGTCCTGCTGAGCAATATCAAAAAACTCCACAGGGGAGGGCTTAAGGGCCAAAAGGTCAGCCCCCAACACAGCCAGAAGTTCTGCTCGCGAGGAGAAAGAATCTGCGTCCGCAAAGATCACAAGGTAAACTTCACTTCGTTTGAGGTTTTGCTGGATGAGGAAGTTATATAAAGAGGCCTGAACCACTTCGCGGCCGAGGGGCGCCCTCTCAGAGCTTTGATTAAATATAAGAAGCTTTTTGCCAGCGAAAAGCGCATCGCGCATATGGAAGCGAACAGCGGGAAAGGAGGGAGCTATCTGAGAGCTAGATACGCTCACCAAAACATCTTGGCAGGACCGGGCCGGGGAGGAGTGAGCCGCAGCGGGGGCAAGAGCCAAGCCTGCCACCCAAAGTGCTGTAAAAGCTAGGGCGCGCACCCATGTACTTTCAGATCTCATAACCTGCTATTTTCCGTGGGCCCTTAGGTTAAGTCCACGTGAAATGGGAGTTTGGTAATAAGTTTAGAACTGAAAAGGCATTAGACAGTCAGCTCAGACGTTAAAACGAAAGAGCAGCACATCCCCATCTTTAACGACGTACTCTTTGCCCTCAGAGCGGTACTTGCCCGCCTCTTTGACCGCATTCTCTGAGCCCAGCTCAAAGAGGTCCTTGCAGTTGTAGGTCTCAGCGCGAATGAAGCCGCGCTCAAAATCGGTGTGAATCACGCCAGCAGCTTGGGGGGCTTTAGTGCCCTTAGCTATGGTCCAAGCTCTGACCTCTTTTTCGCCAGCAGTGAAGTAGGTCTCAAGACCTAGCAGGCTATAGGCTGCGAAGATCAAACGGTCCAGGCCGGGCTCACTAAGGCCTAAAGACTCTAAGAACTCCCTTTGCTCAGCATCATCGAGCTGGGCGATTTCAGCTTCCATGGCCGAGGAGATTAGAAGACTCTGCTGCCCCTCTTTTTCTGCGTACTCGTCAACTGACCGAGACCAATCGTTGCCCTCGGTGATGGCACTCTCATCAACGTTGCACACGTAAAGTACCGGCTTTGCAGTTAGGAGAAACAGTGCTTTTAGGATGGGTGCTTCTTCATCTGAGAACTCAAGGGATCTTGCCGGTTTTCCGGCTCCCAGAGCCTTTTGCAGGCGCTCTAAAACTTGCAGCTCGGTGAGCAGTTTGGCGTCTTTGGTGGAGCGTGCTTGCTTTTCGATGCGCAGCTTTTTCTTTTCCACTGAGTCTAAATCGGCAAGGAGAAGTTCCGTGTTGATGATCTCAATGTCTCTTAACGGATCGACGTTGCCCTGCACATGGATAATGTTGGGGTCATCAAAGCACCTGACCACGTGGAGGATGGCATCGGTCTGGCGGATGTTGCCTAAGAACTGGTTTCCTAAGCCCTCTCCTTTACTAGCTCCGGCAACAAGACCTGCAATATCCACAAACTCCATCGAGGTGGGGATAAGGGATTTGGGCTTAATCCTCTGAGCGATTTGCTCAAGGCGGGGGTCCGGAACTGCCACCACGCCAACGTTTGGGTCGATGGTGCAAAACGGATAGTTGGCCGACTCGGCTTTAGCTGAGGTCAGTGCGTTAAACAGGGTGCTTTTGCCAACGTTGGGTAGACCAACGATTCCGCATTGTAAGGCCATCTTTCTCCCTTAGCCGTTATTGAGGCTGGCGGCTTTATCAAAGCCTTCAAAAATAAAATCATCGATGGCATCCACGGCGCGGCTTAAAAATTCTGGCAGCTCCTGAACCTCAGGTTTACTGAAGTTAGTCAGAACATGATCCGCACCCGACATGTGCTCAGGCGGGCGTCCTACGCCCAGTCTCAGCCTTGCATATTCGTTGGTGCCCAGCTTGTCGTGAATATCGCGAATGCCGTTGTGGCCCCCGTGGCCTCTGGCTTTTTGGAGCTTAATTTTGCCAAATTCAAGATCCAGCTCATCGTGGATCACCAGGAGGTTCTCAAGGGGGACTTTATAAAAATCCATAAGAGCCTGGATAGGCTCACCTGAGCGGTTCATATAAGTCTGGGGCTGCACCAGCAGCACCCTTTCACCATCCAGATGGTAGTGAAAGGTCTTAGCGTTTTTTTCGTTTTTCCACATGGGACGGGCTGAGCCCGACAGCATCGCATCGATCGCCATAAACCCAATGTTATGGCGCGTGAAGAGATATTTATCCCCTGGATTGCCCAGCCCGGCTATCAGCCACATGGATTGAGAGACCCTTCCAAAAGGAGATTAAGAGTCCGCAGATTCTTTTTTGGCAGCGTCCCCGGCAGCAGCTGGAGCAGCAGCGTCTGCAGCCGCAGCATCAGTTTCCGTGGCTTCAGCTTCTTCGCGAGCCGCGGTCACAGAGGCAATTGTGCGCTCACCTGGAGTGATCGCTTCAACCCCATCGGGAAGCTGCAGGTCAGATACGTGGAAAGACTCGTTGAGCTGAAGACTTGAAACGTCCACGGTGAAGGCGTCGGGAATGTCGCTTGCCAGACACTCCACTTCAAGTTCTCGAAGGGACTGCATCAGCTGTCCGCCTTCAGTTTTTACGCCTTCGGGCAAACCTGTGAGCTTGATTTCAATATTCACTCTAATGGAGGCTGCCATATCCAGGGCGAAAAGATCCACGTGCACAGGACGGTGAGTGACGGGGTCTTTTTGAACGTCTTTAATGAGAACACGCAGGGCGTTCAGTCCCTTCTCCTCGCTTTTGAGCCAGAAGATCGTACTTTCATATTTGGGGCGGCCGTAGCGATGAACCGCAAGCTCTTCAAGAACAACTGGCTGGTTTTTGATGCTAGGGCCGTAGATGATTGCAGGAATCAGTTTGTTGTTGCGGCTGCTGCGCGAAGTGCCCTTACCTAGCTTGCGGCTGGTCACCGATAACTCAATGATTTCTTTGGAATTGCCAGTCATGTTCTCACCTTCAGTTTAGTTAAATAAGGAACTTACGGATGCATCCGCATAAATTCGCTTCATAGCCTCTGCCACGACTTGCGCCATGGAAATCACTTCAATTTTTCCGCAGTCCCTGGCCGCTTGAGAAAGGGGAATGGTGTCAGTCACCAAAACCTTTTCGATTAGAGACGCTGAGATCCTCTCGATCGCAGGCCCTGAAAAAACAGCATGGGTCGCAACGGCAAGGACCTTTTTTGCACCATTGTTAAGCAGGTTGTCAACTGCCTGGGTGAGGGTGCCGGCCGTATCGATCATATCGTCTAAGATAACGGCAATTTTGCCCTCTACATCCCCGATCAGGTGCAGCGCTTTGGCCTCGTTGGGCCGGGTGCGGCGCTTGTCAATAATGGCCAGGGGCGCGTCAATGCGTTTAGCGAAGGCTGCGGCCCGTTCAACGCCCCCCGCATCAGGGGAGATCACTACACAGGGGTCGGTGCTGTTGATGGTTTCGCGCCAATGGCGGGCCAGGGTGGGGATCGCAAAAAGGTGATCCACCGGAACGTCAAAGAAGCCCTGAATTTGGGCTGCGTGAAGATCCACGCACATCACCCGAGTGGCGCCAGCAGCAGTGATCAGGTTGGCCACACATTTAGATGAGATCGGGGCTCTGGGGGCCACCTTTCGGTCTTGGCGGGCGTAGCCGTAGTAGGGCAGTACCGCCGTAATAGATTTGGCCGAAGCCCGCTTAAGAGCATCAAGAATAATGAAAAGCTCCATGTAGCTTTCGTTGACGGGCGAGGAGGTGCTCTGAATGACAAAGCAGCTGTCACCGCGGACGCTCTCATGGATTTCCACCTGAACTTCGCCATCGGCAAAGCGGCCGATCTGGCTTGAGCCCAGTTGGACTCCGGCCGCCTCAGCTACTTTTTGGGCAAACTCAGGGTTGGTGTTGCCGGAGAATATTTTTAAATTGGACATGGTGAGCAAACTTGTAGCCCAGGAGGAAATAAATGTCTACTTGATTGCCCACTCTGGGGGAGGGCTTAGAGCCGGGAGTGCAGAAATTCCAGGAATTTGCGGGTGGCCACGGCACGGTGCGAGACCTTGTTCTTGTAGGAGCTATCCAGCTCAGCAAAGGTCTTCTCCTGCCCCTCAGGGATGAACACCGGATCGTAGCCAAATCCTCCAGATCCCTTTTGGGCGGTGGCAATCTTTCCGAGCACTTCGCCTGAAAAGATCTGCTCAGCCCCTTCCGGGTCAAAGACCACCAGCCAGGAGACGTACTTGGCCTCTCTTTTCTGGGGGGATCTGATGCCCATCATTCTAAGAAGTTTAGCCGTATTCTCACTGTCTGAGGCCCTATCGCCGGCGTACCTTGCTGAATGCACGCCCGGCAGCCCGCCCAAACCCTCCACCACAAGGCCTGAGTCTTCGCCCATCACCCACTCGCCAGGTTTGAAGGCTTTCATGGTGCGAGCCTTGATCCGGGCATTTTCTTCAAAAGTTGCACCTGTCTCCGCGGGCGCCGTGTAAGTTGGCAGATCCCTGAGAGAACAGATTTTAAGGGGAAGGTCTTTGAGGATGAGATTAAAGTCTCTTAATTTGCCTTGGCTAGTGGTTGCGATCCACAGATTCATGGCAAAATCTTACTGGCTAAGGAGCCCAGTGCCAACCTCTGTAACTTAAAAAGCTCGCTACAACCTTTTTCTGCCAGATCTAAAAGCGAGTTGAGCTGATCGCGGCTGAAGCTGCCCTCTTCTGCCGTGCCCTGAATCTCGATGATTTCCATCTTCGAGTTCAAAACAAAGTTCATGTCTGTGCCGATGTTGCTATCTTCGATGTAATCCAGATCTAGCAGGGGGCCAGCCTCACTTAAGCCGGCGCTGGTGGCGGCCACTTGAGTGGCGAGGGGAGAGTGGGTGAGCTGATCTCTCTCCATCAGTGTGCCTATCGCTAAAGCTAAAGCCACATAGCCACCTGTGATCGCAGCCGTCCGGGTGCCGCCATCAGCCTGAAGCACATCGCAGTCGATGGTGATCTGGCGCTCGCCCAGTTTGGATAAGTCCACAGCCGAGCGCAAGCTTCTACCGATCAGCCGGGAGATCTCCATAGACCTTCCGCTTCGGGCGCCTCTGTCTCTTGAGACTCTCTCGTGGGTGGCCCGTGGAAGCATCGCATACTCCGCACTCACCCATCCTTGACCTGTCCCGTGGAGCCATTTAGGCACAGAGGGTTCCACACTCGCATTGCATAGGACGTGGGTTTGACCGCACTGAATGAGCACGCTGCCCTCAGCATAGCGCGTGTAGCCCATTTGAAACTCGATGGGACGAAGCTCGCCCGCTGATCTTCCGTTGTGTCGCATGGCCCTTACTGTAGGTTAGGGGCAGAGCGCTTGTCCATAAATTCTTTGAACTGCTCAAGGCCGTGGAAAATCTGCTCGGCGATCCTTGTCTGGTGCTGTTCGTTGAGAAGAAGGGCTCTCTCATGGGCGTTGGATAGATAACCTATCTCCACCAGCACAGCGGGCACAGTGTTGCTGTTGACGACATAAAAGGGGGCCTGGCGCACGGTCTTTCGACTTTTCGAAGTTTGCCAGGTTTCATAAAGCGAGCGGCTGAGCTCCTGACTCTCCCAGGCTCTTTGTTGGCCCCTGAGCTCATGAAGAAGGATGGCCACATCACTCGTCAGCTCGCTTCTTGTGTCCTCCGGGCTGGCCAGCTCCCTTTGAGCTCTTACTGACAAATGACTTAACCACAGCGCCGATTCCTGTGCAGTGAGAGCAGGGGAGAAATAAAACTCAGCGCCCTTCACCCTGGAGTCCGTTGAGGCGTTAGCATGAATGCTGATAAAAATGTCAGCGCCAAAGGCCTCCGCCATTTCAACGCGGTCCTTTAAGGTGAGGGAGCCCCCCTCTTCTGTTCGTGTCAGCTGGGACTCAAGATCAGGGCTGGCGTTGATTAGCGCAGCTACCTTCTTGCTGATCTTAAGCACCAGATCAGCCTCCCTGATGTTATTTCTAACAGCGCCGTCATCGGGCCCGCCGTGGCCTGGATCAATCATCACCCGAAAGGCTTTTGGGGCTGCCGGGCTTTGTAGGGCCCACAGGCTAAGGAAAACTAATAGGAAAGTACGTAACGCCATCTCTTCTATTGTAGAGAGAAGTTCAGATTTGGGGGGTCCAAAAAAAGGCTAAAAAAAAGGCGACCTGGTTGAATCGGGGGGCCAGGTCGCCAAAGGGGGGGGGTGTCTGTTACTAGACTAATAGAGCAAGGCGCGTACCAAGCCCTTGGCATGCTCAGCAGCGATCTATTTGAGTTTGGAGACATGGCAGTGACGGATTTTGCCAGCCTCTAGCTCTGAAATCTGCTGGTTCAGGCGCAAGGAACTCACAAAAGTGCTGTTATTTAGAATAGATCCAGCCTAGGTGCCGCACTTTGCGCCCACTCCCCGACAAAGGACCTAAATCGGCACCCATCTCTCAGTCACAGCGCCCTGATTTACTCTAGAATGAATTTTTAAGGGGCCTAAGGATTGCATCATCTTGAGACGCTAAGGCAAGGAGACTATTTCATGAGAAAACGAGCCCAGACCATTTTGGCAGCCCTTCTTATTTTCGTAGGCGCCCCCTATGCCATCGCCCAGGAGGGATTTGAGTTAGAATCTGACCTCTCCTTTGCGGACTCAGAGGCGGCCATCGTCGAAGCTGATGAAGCTAAAGAGCGTCGCGATGAGGAACAAAGACTTCAGCGGCAAGCTGAGGCCGAAGCCAAACGCCAGATGCAGGAAGCTAAAAGGGTAGAAGCGGATGCTAAAAAGCGCTTAGCGCAGCTAGAGCGCGAAGAGGCTCAGGCCAAAGCTGCCAAAGAAAAAGCCGAGGCTGAAACCGCTAAAGCGCTGAAGCGCCAAGAAAATGCCCGTAGCCAAGTAGCGGCAGCAGAGCTGAGCCTTCAGGAAGCTGAGCGCCTGCGAGATGAGGCTTCGAGAGTGAAAGAAAATGAAATTGAAACTCACCGCATTTTGGTCGAGCAGAAAAAACAAATCGATCAACAAATCAAGGATCGAAAGGCAGAGCACATTGCTCTAATAAGAGATACGGAGCGAGCCAAGCAGCAAGTGAAGTCCCTGGAGCTAAAAACTCAGGTGGCCCTTTCCAGCCATGAGTCCGATCGCAGAGCCTTTCAAAGCGAGCTAGCCAAGCAGCGCCAGGAGATGTTTCGTTTGGCTGAAAGAGTGAACCAAATGGAAGCTAAACTCTCTCAAGGAGCCGCAGTTAGCCTTGTCGCTCAGCCGGTGGCTCGGGCCCAGCAGGGCGCCTTAAAGGCTAAGCGCAACTGCAACGTTAGGGCGCGTCCCAGCACCGCAGCCAATGTGGTTCGCCAGGTCAGCTCAGGCACCCAGGTTCAGGCCCGCAGGGTCGACTCTAAGTGGGTGCAGCTTATTGGCGCCGGTCAAGAGTACATGGCTGTTAGCTGCTTTCAGTAGCCACATTTAAAAGCCTTACGGAAACACTTCACCTCTGTGATAAAAGAGCTTCATGGATTTTAAAACCATGGAGCAAAAGCTGTTTGGCTTAAGAGGCCCCCTCCGCAAGGGAGTGGACCACCCTGGCTTTTTTAAAATCTTCAAAGATCACACCCAGTGGATGGACCCCAAAAAAAACATAGTCGTTGTGGGAACCAACGGTAAGGGCACCACCAGCGCACTTCTTTTTCACATCTTAAGAGCTCAGGGCTACAGCGTAGGTCTTTACACCTCACCGCATCTGGTGCACCTGAGCGAGCGCATCCGCTGGAACGACTTACACCCAAAAGAGGAAGAGCTTCTGGCGCTGTACTCAGAGGTGCAGACGGCCCACCCCGAGGAGCCTTTAAGCTTTTTTGAAGTTTTAACTCTTATGGCACTTAGGTGGTATGAGCAGATCTTTGAAAGGGGAGAGCTTGATTTTGTGATTTGGGAGGCGGGGCTTGGCGGAAGATATGATCCTGCAGCCCAGGTTCCCCACGAGATTACCGTGCTCACGACCGTGGCGCTGGATCATCAGGAGCTTTTAGGAGAAACCCTTAAGGAGATAGCCTCTAATAAGCTCGGAGCCATAAGCTCTGGGGGCCTCTTAGTGACCAATGCGCCAGGCCCCTGGGAGGATGTCCTGGATCAAGAGCTGAGAGATAAGGGCGCCAAGCACCTACGGGCTGACCTGCTGACTCCAGTGACAAGCCAGACTCCCCAAGGGCGGCTCGAAGCCGGGTCCCTTAAGACGCCGTGGGGAGAGGTGAGTCTTAGGCTTTATGGCGCGATGGCAGCTAGCAACTTGCAGCTGGCCCTTTGCGCAGCTTATGAGGCGGTAGGCCCACTTCACAATTTGGATCAGTTAGGCCAAGCCCACTTTTGGGGACGCGGCAGCTGGCTTAAGGGCTACAAGGTGCCCGTGCTGCTCTCCGGAGATCAC
>CAYRIE010000043.1:0-9681 GCA_964424215.1 uncultured Pseudobdellovibrionaceae bacterium | reverse complement strand
TGCGCCCGCTGGCAGGTAGCCTGGAGACCTTCCTTGCCACCAAGGCCACCACTAAAGAGCCCGCATCACTTAGGTTGTGAAGAGCGTCCGCTAAAAGAGAAAGACTCCCGGCAAGCAGTCCGCCCACGGCCTGAAGCACTGTCAGTGACAGATTGATGCCCACGGCCCAAATCAGATGGGTCGTGTTCATATCGCCAACAGAGTGGTGATGGGAGTGGGTGTGTTTTGATTCCATAGTGTTACTTGCGGGCAACGGCGCCTTACGGAGCTGTGAGGCCGTACTCGAGGGCCGGATCTAAAATATCATACTTTTCTTGGGCTTCCTTCAGAAGCTGTGTCCTACGCACGTACTGGCGAGTCACCTTCTCTTTGGCTGCTTCCTTTTTGAGCTGGTCAGCTTCGTAGTCAGCACGAAGTTTCTCACGGCGATCCTGGATCACCTCAGGATCTGGCAGATTTTTAAGGTAAGTCCGGCGCATCTGGTCTTTGCGGTCCTGCTCTTTTTGGTGCGCCTGGATGGCCTGGCTGCGGGAGCGATCCCGTGCTTCCTCACGGGCGATCTCATTTTCCAGGTGCTTCATATAGGACCTGACTCTTTTCTCCACCTGCTGTTTCACCTGAGCCTCAGCAGATCTCTCTTGGGCTGTTTGCGCGCCAAGCTTTGGAGCCCAAAGATTCAAAGAAAGTACGAAAAGGATCAGGGCTTTTTTCATAAGACTCATGTTAGCTCCCTGCACCTGACCTGAAAAGGAAAGGTCAAGAGAGCCTCGACCATGTGCCGTATTACTGAAATCGAAAACTTTTGATCTCGTACTCTTTTTCGCCCCGGGGACTGCGCACTATAACGATGTCGCCCGTCACCTTGCCGATGAGAGCCCGCGCAAGCGGAGACAAAATGGAAATCGTGCCGTTTTTTACGTCTGCTTCGTCCACTCCGACGATTTGGTAGGAAACTTCCTCGTCCGTATCCAGATCGATCAACTCCACATGGGCGCCAAAAACAATTTTGTCGCTCTGGATGGTCGAGGTGTCCACCACCTGGGCCCCGGCGAGTTGACCCTGAATTTCCTGAATTCTAGACTCAATCATAGACTGGCGCTCTTTGGCGGCATCGTACTCAGCGTTTTCGCTCAGGTCACCGTGCGACCTAGCTTCTTCAATGGCGCGAATCACAGAGGGGCGCTCTTCTTGGATCAAACGCTTTAATTCAGCGTCCAACAGTTGCTTGCCTTTTACGGTGAGCGGTAATCGATCGGAAGCCATAGTGTTTGTTCTCCAAGGCAAAAAATTAAACAGCCCTTATACCCAAAGGAATTGACCGCAGCAAGTAAGTAAAGCCAAGATACAAAGAAAATAGAGAGTCGCGTGCGGTTAAATCCAACAAATATTTCCATTATTAAGCGTCTTCTGGTGGGTCGCGTCAACCGGCCCCTGCGCGCTATACTGTCCAGGCTAGAGCCTTCAGACATCGCCTCTCTGATCAACGCCCTTAGTGATTCGGATCGGAAACGATTGGTATACGCTCTGGGACTTAACAGCAAGCTTCTTTCTGTGCTCAGCCAACTTCCCGAATCCCAACTGAGCGATCTACTTGAGCAAATGCCCGAGCAGTGGGTCAGTGATCTGCTCCATTTTGCACCCGATAGTGATGGCGCCTACTTTCTTTCGCAGATGGAAGAGGACGATCAGGAGCACACACTCTCTCAACTTGAAACTCCGAAAAGAAACAAACTTCTGCAATATCTCAACTATCCGGAAGATTCCGCCGGACGGCTGATGAACGAGTTTGTCTTTTCACTGCCAGCCAGCTTGACCGCGCAGGAATGCATTGAAGCCATTCGCCAGAGATCTCACACAGAAGCCATCTACTACGTTTACTGCGTGGACGAAGCCGGTAAACTCATTGGCGTGGTCTCACTACGCTCTCTTGTGACTGCGGAGAAGTCCACACCGCTGGATAAGATCGCTCAAAAAGATGTGATCACTGTGCGCCCGGAAACCCCGAGCGTAGAGGTCGCAAACCTTGTGGCCAAATATGACCTTGTGGCCCTTCCAGTCGTCAACGACCGCCACGAACTAGTGGGTATTGTTCCGGTGGACGACGTGGTGGATTTAGTCCAAGAAAAAGCTACAGCCATGATCTACGCGTCAGCTGGCCTGCAGGAGGATGACAAGGTCTACTCCTCATGGACGAAAAGTCTTAAGAACCGCATGCCCTGGATGATTTTAAATCTGTTCTTGGCGGGACTGGCCAGTATGGTGGTAGCCCTGTTTGAAGACACGATCTCTGAGTTGATCGTGCTCGCCTTCTTACAGAACATCATCGCCGCCACGGGTGGAAACGCAGCCATCCAAACTCTAACAGTGGTAACTCGCGGGCTGGCCACCGATGATTTTCAGTTCATCACCTTAAGGAAAGCCGTTGTAAAGGAGTTGATGGTCGGCCTTGTCAATGGTCTGGTTCTGGGAGCTTTGGGCGGCGTAGCCGTTTACCTCTGGAAACAGGACCTTCTGGTGGCCGGAGTTTTGGGGCTCGCTATGGTGCTGAATCTCGCATTAGCTTCGGCCATGGCAGCCATTATACCCGTGCTGATCAAGCGGCTTCGTTTAGATCCAGCCGTCAGCAGCGGGGTTATAGCTACTATGTTTACGGACATCTTTGGATTCTTTAGCTTCCTAGGGATTGCAACTCTCGGACTGCGCTGGACAGGTCAGCTCTAGACCATCCAGCAAAGGGCCGCACTCGCCGATGAAGAGTAATGCCCCAAGCTTCGCGGAAACTCACAACATCTGAGCTTGAGCAGCTGTTCTCCTCACTAGAACTCAAAGCGCTGGACTCCCTCCCAGGAGCCGTTCTGCTGTTCAATGCCGAGGGCGAGGTGCTCTTTGCAAACTCTGCCTTTAAAGAGATGATGGGTTATCACAACGAGGAAAACTACCTAGCCACCTTCGAAAAGGTGTTCCATAAATCCTCTCTGGCTAAGGCCCGGCAGATTTGGCCGCTGATGCAAAACAGGAGCAACTCACTTTCAGAAACGGGCCTGTTTGTTCGCAGAAGAAGCGGAAAGAAAACTGAGGTGACGCTCAATATGAAGTGGGCCGCAGGACCCACGGGCGAGGTGCTTGTGGCCACCTTTCACGATTTGACCGAACTTCGCCGCGTGCAAGGAGAGCGTGAGTATGCACTCCATGAGATCAACCGCATGGCTAAGCTCGCCGATCTGGGACGCCTTTCTGCTGGCGTAGCCCACGAGATGAACAATCCGCTGATGATTATTAGAGGGTTTGCGGAGTCTTTGCAGCAGGATCTTTTGGACCACACATGGGACCCCGAGCGTGCTCAGGGCCATGTGCAACGAATTCTTCAGGCTGCTGACCGCATGTCTAAGATCACCACCAACATGATGAAGCTGGCAAGAGATGAGGAACCTCTTTTTAGGATCACCGACCTAGCTGAAGTGACCCAGGAAACTTTGCTGCTTTTAACCCATAAGATCGAGGACGCAAAGGTGGACCTTGATATCATCTATGCCACCAGCGACCGCACGGTCCGCTGTGAGGCAGGGCAGATCGGCCAGATTCTCATCAATATTGTGCAGAACGCACTCCACTCTTTGAGTAAATCTAAACATCACCAGCGCAATTTGCGGCTTGAAATCCGCAGAAGCGATGAATCGGATGTCATGCTTCAACTAGCCATCTGGAACAATGGCCCGGCCATCCCGGAAAAGCTCAAAGGTCACATCATGACGCCGTTTTTTTCCACCAAGCCGGCAGGTGAAGGTGTGGGCCTGGGCCTAGCCATCTGCCAAGGGATTATGGATCAGCACGGCGGTAAACTCTTTTTCACCAGTGATCAGGACAAGGGCACAGAGTTTGTCCTTGAGTTTCCTGCAGCTTCAGCCATGACTCGCTCAGAGCCCCGCAAAAAGCTTAACATTTTAGTTCTCGATGATGAGCCCTTCATCGTGGATTTGCTGAAGGAAAGATTTCACCTCCTAGGGCACAACGTTCAAGCCTTTACCCAGGCTCAGTCAGCTCTTAAGTCCGCTGCCAAAGAATCCTACGACGTTGCCTTTGTGGATCTACGAATGCCGGATCAGGATGGCTGGGAAGTACTCAGCCAGTTGGCGGCTTTTCCCACGATTTCTCTTTATGCCATGAGCGGCTTTCACGCTCGTCAACAGCGACCCGAGATTCCGTTAAAAAGAATTCTTAACAAGCCCTTTGACATTGCGGTGCTGCTGTCTCTTCTCGAGGAGGAAATGGACCTGAAAGTAAAGGCTGTGGCCTAGCGCCGTTTTAAATCAAGACGGCAGCATGTTCAGTGCTCTGTGGATCTGCCGATAAGTGAAATGCACTGCAAGAGGTTGTATTAATGAAAAAAGAAAAAAAGCCCTACGATAAGAAGGTGTTGGTTGTCGACGACGAAGAAGGCATCCGCTTTCTGCTTGAGAACAACCTTTACCGCTACGGATTTACTGTGATCAGTGCCGCCAACGGCCGTCATGGACTCCAAAAACTTAAAAGTTCGCCCGAGGGGATCGACCTGGTCATCTGTGATTTGAAGATGTCAGGAATGGATGGCTTTGAATTCTTTCAGACTTGCCAGAAGGATTACCCCGAGCTGCCCTTTATTATCATGACGGGCCTACCGGACAAAAAGAAGCTCATCCAGATGGCTCAAAGTGGCCTTAACCACGTGCTGATTAAGCCCTTTAAGATTGAAGAGCTGCTAGAGCGCATCGAGGCCGTTTTAAAACTTAACTCGCAGGCCGCCTAGACTTTCCTACCATAGTGGCCAATCAACCGCTCACTGTCCACCTGACAGGTCCCGCACCCTGTTCCCGCGGAAGTTTTGCGCGCGATCTCTTCCACCGAGGTGGCGCCGTAGTGAATGGCCTCAATGACCTTGTGAGTGGCCACCACCCTGCAGTGGCACAGCTCCTCTTGCTGGTAGGGACGCGTGCTGTGACCCAATACCCCTTCAAAGAGTTCCCTGAGCAAGGGTGAAAACTTAGTCCCCTCCAGCGTGGCCTGTATTTCCGTTCGGGTCTTGCCGTGCACCTTTTCGCGCAAGATATCCTGAGTCTCCCGCAGAAAGCGCAAATGGCCCTTAAGCTGTGCTTTCACCAGCACAAGCTTATCTTCTTCCCAGATGTAGGTGACCTCGATCTGGTCCCTGCCCGAAAAGCCAGCCTTTTGAGTAAGTGCTTCCATAAGAGGCTTATCGACAAAACCGGGCCAAATCTGCAGAGCTCGCTAGACAGGCTTTGGGCGGTGGCGGATCAGCCCAATAAAGGCTGCCATAAGAAAAAGAAACGAAGCTGGAAAGCTCTGAACGAGAACCGCAAAAACCAATCCGTACAGTCCAACCGCCTCAAACAGCGAATAGGAAATCATTGTCGAAAATTCCGGCGGGATTTTGCCCCCCTGAGGGACTTTCCAGGTGGGAATGAGTTCAGCCAGGACATAGGTGGAAACGCCCATAGTGTAGAATAAAGCCATAAAGTACCACGGCAAGATGCGCGGCTCTTCTACAATGAAAAGCTTCCAGGCATAAAACGAGAACAGCACCAAGAAAAACAGGCACGAGAACCAGATTATCTTTAAAAGTGGTAACATGCCCTTGGTGGCAGCTGGGCTCTCACCCTTGGAATTTGAAGAAACGGTTTTATTCATGAGAATTGTGCAAATACCAGCATTGAAGGACAATTACAATTATCTGTTGCTCAACACTGCGCTGAATGAGGCCGTCAGCGTCGATCCCAGTGAGGGCGAGCTGATTCTTAAGGTTCTTAGGCAGGAGGGCTGTCAGCTCAAAGAGATCTGGAACACTCATCACCACCAGGACCACGTGGGGGGAAACCTCTTTCTTCAGCAGGAAAGTGGAGCTGAAATCTGGGGGCCAGCGGGTGAATTGATACCGGGGCGTACCCAGGTGGCCTCTTCCCTCACGCCCCCCAGCCCCTGGAACCTCCAGGTAGAGGTGCTCAGCACCCCTGGCCACACTCTGGGTCATATTGCCTACTACGTACCTTTACTTAAGGCGCTCTTCAGTGGGGACGTGCTGTTCTCTTTGGGGTGCGGCCGCTTGTTTGAGGGCACCCCCGCCCAGGCCCACAGCACTCTTCAAAGTCTGCTCAAGCTTCCAGGGGAGACTCAGGTCTTCTGTGCCCATGAGTACTCCCTGATCAACGCCGAGTTTGCTCTTCAGTTTGAACCCAGTAACGAGAACCTTATAAGACGCTACGATCAGATCAGGGAGCGTAGAGAAGAAGGGCTTCCCACGGTCCCCACCACCCTCGCTCAAGAGATCTCCTACAATCCCTTTCTTAGAGCCCACAGCCCAGAAATCCGCCGCAACTTGGGCCAACCGCCCGAGGCCTCCGACCTTGAAGTTTTCACTGCACTCAGAGAGCTTCGCAACACTTTTTGAAGTCTCACTTTGAGATCGGTGAAACTGCCGAACTGTCAGGCACTGTCTAAACGAAAATCAGAAAAGCCCTCTAGGTTTGTCTAGGACGTACCGAAGAGATACAGACCTAAGCATGTTTTTTGTAACTACTTAAGGTGATGTCGACGTATGGGGGAAGTATGTCATTGATGGGCAGAACTCTATTCCGAAAAGAGCTTTTAGTCTGGCTAGGCCTTTTCAGTGTCACCTTGGTTATGTACACCAACTGCTCGGAGCAGCAGTTTAGATTCACGCCAACAGAGGAGTCCTTAAGGTCCGCGCTTAACACAGGCGGCATCCTTATTGAGAGTGGAAGGGAGTTCACAAGCAGCAGCGATGTGCGCCTCACCCTCTTCTCTCAGTTCGGCACATCCATGTACATCACTAACGATTCGACCTGCGCTACGGGCGGTCAGTGGGAAGACTACCAGGAGTTTAAACCCTGGAGTTTATCTAAATCCAATCAGAGCGTGAGTGTGTACGTCAAATACCGAGACGAGGACGGCGTCATTTCGGACTGTCTGTCCGATGAAATCGTTCACGACAACGTAGCTCCCACCGTGGTCTACGAAAAAAAGCCCAAGGAGCTGACAAAGGAAGCTAAAGCCAGTTTTGTTCTGAAAGCTTATGATAATCTCTCCCAAGTCGAGAGTCTTCTTTGCTCGAACAGTCAAAACGGAGCCTACACTCCGTGCAGTGAAACCTTTTCGATACAGGCATCCAACGAAGGATCTCAGTCGATGTTCGTGAAAGCGGTGGACCGGGCAGGCAATCAATCGGCCCCCTACCCGCACCACTGGATGTACGACAGCACCAAGCCCACCCTTAGACTCACTCAGCAACCCGAAAAGGTCACCGCCTCAACTCAGGCCACCTTCCAAGTTGTGGGAGAGGACAACCTCTCAAAAATTTCAAAGTATCTTTGCGCGCAGGGCTCAGATCCCCTTAAGGATTGTGAAGATGGGCACTTTTCCTACCAACACTCAGGACCCGATGGCGCGCTGACAGCACGATTTCAAGTGATCGATGGCGCGGGCAACGCCTCTGATGTTTTGACCTACGGCTGGAGCATCGATCAAACCAAACCCTCTGTTGAAATTACCAAGTCGCCAGCTGCCTTTGTGAACACCAATTCAGCTACACTAGAATTTAGACTCAACAGCAAGCAGCGCGGCCCAGTAACCTATAGCTGCTCTTTGAACGGAGCCAGTGTTACGCCCTGCACTTCACCCCAGAACCTGTCAGGTTTAGCCGAAGGGCTGCACGAGTTTCAGGTAACCGCACATGAAGTTGTAGGCGGCCACACCCTTGTTTCAGCGGCTGCTAAAAGAGTTTGGACGGTGGACACCACGGCGCCAGTGATTCAAATCGCAGAGAAGCCTGCCAGAGTCACCAATCAGCAATCGGCCACTGTGCTCTTCACAGTTACGGAAACCGGCTCAGGAGTTGCCGACCAGATCTGTCAGATCGATGGCGTGCAAAAGCCCTGCTCTCAAAATAACGCAGCCACTGCTGATGGTCTCACTGAAGGAAGTCATAACTTTTCGGTGAAAGTTACCGATCGCGCTGGCAACACGGCCACGGCCCACGCCGACTGGACCGTAGATCTGACCAAGCCTATCGTACACATCACCTCGGGCCCTGATGAGATTTCAAACCTAACTCAGGCTCAGTTCACCTTTACCGGTCAAGACGCAAGCGGCATGAGCGGCTATACGTGCCGGCTCAACCAGCTTTCTGCAGTTCCGTGCTCCTCCCCCGTCGCCTACAACTCGCTGGCCGAGGGCAAACACGTTTTTGGTGTTCGCGGTAAGGATAAAGCTGGCAATGAATCTGATGAGGTGACCGAAGAGTGGACGGTCGATCTGACCGGGCCTGCTATTGTCTTTTCACGCCAGCCCACCGACCATGCTGATGACGAGTCCACACGATTAACCTTTGAGGTTTCCGACGCTTTGGGATCGGTGCGCGAGGTTTACTGCGGATTCAAAGGCGCCTTAAGCCGCTGCAGCGCTGCCACCGACCTCACACTGACAAATCTTAGCACGGGCACCAAGGTGTACCGCGTGGAGGCCGTCGACCATTCGGGCAACAGCTCCTTTGCTGAAGTCAGCTGGAATGTCACCTATGGCTTAGAGAATAAGTCCACCGTGATTCCTGTGGGCTATAACGACAAAGTGGATATTTTGTTTGTCGTCGACAACTCAGGTTCCATGTCAAATATACAGAACCAGCTGGCCAGCAGGATCAACGGCTTTATTTCCAAACTGGCAGGACTGAACTGGCAGATCATGGTGACCACCACCGATACGCGAGCGAACACGACCGATCAGGCCGGCAGAACAGTCCCCTGGGGTGATGGGCAGCTCAGAAGCTTTGGTCTACCGGGAAGTCCTCTAGTACTGAATCCCAGTCACGCAAACGCTCAACAGCACCTGGGCACAGCCATCACCGTAGGCGCACGCGGCAGTGGGGATGAGCGCGGCATCAACGCCACCTACCGCTTTGTGGAACGCTATAAAAGCTCCGCAACTACTCTAAGGCCAGGCGCTGCTTTCACCAGCATCGTCATCTCAGATGAGGACGAGTGCAGCACGGGATGCGGACAGAGCGTTGCTAAGAGTAAACCTGAAAATCTGGTCAACCTTGTTAAAACCCATCTTGGCCAAGACAAGATCTTCGTGTTCAATGCCCTCATAGGGATCCCTGAGGACAGAAGCTGCTTAAGCTCGTCCCAATGGGGCAACACCTACGCACGCCTTCAGGCCATGACCAACGGGATCCTTGGGAGCGTGTGCTCATCGGATTATGCAGCTCACTTAAGTGAGCTTGGCACCAAGGTAGCAGGCCTTGTCAGGTCTGTTCAGCTGGAGTGTGCGCCGGTGGACACAAGTGGTGATGGCCTACCCGATGTAAGGGTGTTGTTGGAGGCGGGACAAACTCCGCCCAGCTTCTCAGTGAGCGGAAGCCTTGTCACCTTTAGCCAGCATCTGCCCAAGGGCAACCACCGCTTCGAGTACGCTTGCCGAAGATGAGCTCGCGTCGGCTCTAGGGCGCGGGCTCATCTTAAAGCGCGCTCTGTGGCCTGGCGAAGTTCCTGGATTTCCTCTGCCGTGAAGGCCCCAGGGCCCCAGGCCAAAAAGCCTCGGTTGGTGAACTGGGGTTTGCCATAGCGGATCCTTTGAAAGTCCACAGCATCAACGACCTTACCGCCCACGGACTCT
>CAYRIE010000042.1:0-9970 GCA_964424215.1 uncultured Pseudobdellovibrionaceae bacterium | reverse complement strand
CGCTCGGCTCACCTACAATCCGAAAAAAGGTGCCACCGGATCCATGGTTCGGACCTTTGTTGAATTAGCGAGAGCAGAAGCTACCAAATCATAGTCGGCAAAGGAGCGTCCTTTGCTGACAGGCGGGGAGCCACCAGGTGTGCTGTGGCTCCGTTTTGATGACGGTAGGACACCCCTGTAAGGATCCAGGCCGCTGGCCATTCACCCATCAAATGTTGAACTCTGAAGGTGTAACCTTTGTGGCTATCTAAAGTGAAGGTGGCATCTTGGGCCACTTTGTTTTGGATTTCCTCAAAGGGTACAATCAGAACTTCCATCATTTCAGGCTGCTCGATATTAAATTCGCAGGGAGCTGACATCTCAAGCTCCGCTTTTTCACCCGAGGTGGCTTGGCCATCTGCTACGAAACGAAGAGTGACTTCATCATAGATCAAACAGGCCAGGTTGTCCCCACCTGGAGAGCTCAGCGCCACTTGGGGCAGCTGCACCGTCACCACGTCTGAAAGGGTTGTGATGATCGTCTTTTCCCAAATCTTATCTCTGTGGGTGACCTTTAGAATTCGCTCTTGCAGCGTGCGCAGCTTTGCAGAGTCATTGAGGGCCGCAGGCACGCGCTCCACCACCTTGGGTACAACGAGGACAAACTCCTCTTCTGCTGTGGTGGTAATTAGAATTGCTCCCAGCGCTACCGAAGTGAGCAGTACAGCAACGATTCCTAGCCTTTTCATAAGTGCCCTGCCTTTAAGCAACAGTATCACTTAAACGCGGCAGTTTTTCACCTGGTAGTCCGGATAAACAATCCCCATGGCCTGCGTTTCAAGTCCAATGGCCAGCAGCCCCAGTTTGGCGATCCAGCCATATACGTTCTCAAGGGGCTTACCCTCGACGTCAATCTCAAGATCTGAAACACAAAGCCGTCGGTAAACGGCTCCTGGACTGTTGAGGCTTTGGCGTTCATCTTTTCTCTCATGGGTCCTTAGAAAACCGCCAGCAAGATGACAACCCAGCATGTAGATGGCAGGCTCGGCTGTATCCTCACCGGAGCGCACCAGTGTTGGAATGCCTTCTTGCACGATGACCTCTTGAATGCCGCCGCCACCTTTTGTGGCCTTCATCTTCTTCTTGGTTTTGTAGTTCCAGTTCAGGATATCGTCAGGACTGGAAACTTCCGTGACCCCCAGACCATAGGTTCCCGAATTGTTTTTAACATACAGATAAGGCTCGCTCTGGATGCCTTGCTCTTTGTAATCCTGCTTCAGCTGGCTGAGCATCTCTTCCACGACTGCCGCAACGGACTGTCGCGAAGCTTCATCGCCCACATCAAAGCTTTCCACCTTCCGAGTGAGGACCTGAAAAGTTCGAGGGTCCACACCGAGTACTTTGCCGAACTCGCCGGCCACCTGATTGTAGTGCTCAAAAAAATGGTGCTTGCGTCGCTGATACCAGCCCAACTCAGGTGAGGGATTGATAGGCATTTTGAGACTTTGGGTCCAGTTTGAATACGATTTGCTGAAATCATTGTTCGTGAGGATCAGATCGGCCTTGAAGTCTCCAAGTACGTGCGGCTCCGCTTGGCGCGAAATATCTACCTGAATTTCACCGCCGTGAAAGGGCTGAACCATGAACGGCTCGGTGAAGCGATCCTCAGGCACCGCCACCCTCACTTTGAAGCCAGCTTCTTCCAGAATTTTTAGAATCGTCTTTACGTTTTCCCAGTAGTGAGCATTAGCCGTGTGCTCTTCGGCGATCACAAGAATATTGCGAACGCCTGAGCCGTAGTGGTCAGCAACGTAGTCTCTGGCTAGCTCTACGGAGTGTTCCTTGTCCGCCTGACAAATGTTGTTGAAGCCAGCAGGAAAAATGTTGGCGTCCACGGCGCCTACTTTGGAGCCGCTGTCTCGGATATCAAAACTTGAGTAAAACGGTATTTGCAGCTTTTCCCCTAGGGGCCAAAACCAGTCTTGCACCTGGCTGTGCTTTTCAACAATAGCTCTATGAATGATTTCTTTCACGGCATCGTCCCATCTTGTTGAGCTCTTCCGCGGGATTTTCCAGGTCGGCCACCAGACAGGCACCGGCCACTATCCCCAAAGGAAGCAGCACTATCATAACTAGTGGGATAAACCCTACCACAAAAAAGATCAGGCCAAATCCTAGGTACTCCCACAGATGGCGTCTTAAATAAGAAAATCTTTCCTTAAATCCTTTGTCCAAAACTTCAAGGGAGTAATCCGTACAGTCAAAACCCAAAACTACAAACGACAGATACACAAAAATCAGACCAAGGATAGGCAGAAACCCGCCAAGAAAAAGAGGAACGGCTACTAAAAGTAACACGACAGATTTAGCTAGGCCCACAGCAAATGAGCGCGCGAAAAATTTAAGCCAGGCGCCAGCTCCCGTTGGGGTAGGTAGATTGAGCCCCTTTTGTTTGAGCACCTTCTCGGCTGCGAGAGAATAAAAGGGCGCTAACAGAATGTTGGAAATTGCATAAACAGGCATTACTAAGATAGCCCAGAGCACCACCACGGTGAAATAGACGGCAGCAGTGATGACTGCTACCCAAAAACTCGACGGCTCACCACCGGGACCACTACTGGAGGTAAGTCCAAGAATAATTAACGGAGCCACCTGGCTGATCATGAGATAAAGAAGAGACATCAACAGCGCGCCGTTAAGTAGCAGGGGAAAGAGCATGAGCGCTCTTAAAGATTTTTGGGCGCGTACTTTACGCAAGCCCACCCCCCAAGCCTTGGCTCCGCGCTTGATCCTGTCAAAGCGCTTCATAGGTTCGGATCTTCAAATACGGGGTTGGGGTTCAAAGTTCTAAGAGGTCTTTGCCGCCCTTGACTAGCTGGTGTAAGCCCAGCCTCTAGCGGAGTTTGTTCATAGATCGTGCGCAGCTCTCGCTCGATGGCCACCATTTCTCCAAGGTGCTTTAGCACCCAGTCCCCGTCGGCACCAGGCTCTAGGGGCAGCACCTTGAGCTGCTCCATCGTGTGAAGAGCCTGATACACCATCTCCCACTGATCTTCCTGCTGCCGAACCGCCCTAGCCTGCTGATCGGAGGCCAGCTCCCGCGACCACGCCGCAATATTTCCTAAGATGCCACGATAGTTGTCCACGATCAGGGAGGTAGCTTTGGCGACCAAAAGCGGCTCCCCTTCCTCAATCACCTGGATCAAAAATTTTTGCGACCAAGCCCACAGCTGAATGTGACGTTCAAAACCCGTCAGGGACTCCTGCTGGGGCCAATGAAAGTAGCCCAGCTGGTAAAGGACTCTGGAAAGTTCAAGTCTTGGAATGGCTTGAGACCTACGCAGCTGAGAGAGCCTCTGGCTGACCTCTTTGCTCAGGGCCTCATAGTCAGTTAACGAGTTTTGGCGCAAACTTAATTGCGCTATGCGAAGGGGCAGTTCGATTTCGCGCATAAAAAGAGGCAGCAGATGAGCGCGGCCTTTGGCATCGTGAAGATAGGCTGCGAACTTTTCGTTATCCCCAAGGCGGTACTGAACTTCGGCCATTAGGAAAACAGCCACCGCCTCAGCTTGCCCGCCGCGCCCAGCATAAAGCTTTAAAACCGTCTCAAGCTTTTGGCGTGCGCGCTCGTTGTCCTCCGCCTCCAAATCACAATAAATGCTCGGCCACCAGGCTTCGGCACGAGCTAAGCTTTCAGAGAACTCATGCAGTGCCACTTTCGATTCCTTATGAACCCCGCAAGAAGTAGGCGCCCCATCAGCATCCGCTGAAGCTTCGGCCTTTGGCCGAAGGACTGTTTTGTGAGCGCAGGCAGCCAGCAAACTACACACCAAAGCGTAAGTTAACGTTCTTCTCATAGATCCAGCTCCTTTAGCTCCTGCAAATCCAGCAACCTCTGATGGTGCATCAGTCGGCGCGGCAAGAGCAACACCGGCTCTTTAAAGCTCGCCAAAAACTCTTCCAGCCGCTCAGAGGTGGGCGCGTAGAGCCGGCGGTATTTATCAAGTTCCAGGCGCAACCTTTCGTTTTGGAAGGGCTCCTCTTTGTCTTGCTTGGGGAAGGGAAACACTCGGTTGACTACGGCACCTGAGAGGGAGACGCCCAGCTGAGCTAGATGCCCCTTTAACTCCCTCATCTCGCCAAACTGATTCCGATCAAATCCCGTGATGCCAATGAAGCCAGTGGATGGAGCTCTTAAAAGCTCGTCGAACATCTTGCCGCGCTCAACGATGGCACCCTGAACCCCAGAGACGCTCTGGAAGAAATCGATGAGGCTCCGAATAAAGCTCTGGCCTGTTAGAATCTCTAAGGCTTGAAGCACCTTTTTGGTGCCGAACTGGAAAACCTTAGAGTACCAGCGTTCGTCCGCAAAAGAGCGATCAGATCTAAACCACTTCAACACGGACTCATCAAACAGCGCCCGCAACACTTTGGGAGCCTCTAGAAAGTCGAGGGCGTGTTGGGTGGGAGGGGTGTCCAGCACGATGAGGTCCCACTCGCCTTTATAGTACTCACTGTAGAGTAGCTCTAACGAAGTGAACTCTTGAGATCCGCTCAGAGTGGATGAGAGTTGCTGGTAGAGTGAGTTCTGCATCAGCCTTTGCGCTAGCTGCTGGTCCGTTGAGTGACGCAAAATGAACTCATCAAAAACCGCCTTTGAGTTCAGTATGCAGGTGTAAAGACTCCCTGAACCTGTTTCCTTGTCCACCTTCTGTACGCCCGCGACACTGGGATCGATCCCCATTTGGGCCACCAACCTCTGGGAGGGATCCACCGTCAGAGCTAAAACCTTTTGGCCCTTGCGAGCTGCACTCAGAGCCAGAGCCGCTGTAAGGGTCGTCTTGCCGACTCCGCCACTGCCCATGCAGATGAGCACCTTTTTGTCCTTCATCCATAAATCTAAGTGGTCCACAGTGCATCCCCGATCTGGCTGGCTAGATCCGCAAAGTTGGCATGTGGAAGGAGGGGCACCTGTTTGTGATCAGGAAACTCAGAGGCGACGGTTCTTAAAAGAGGCTCCACAATTCTTTTCTGACTCAGCAGGTACTGAGCCCACCTGTTTTCGAGTGGGTTCACAGAGGCCCCCTGAAAGCCTTCAAGCTCAGAGAGCTGCCAGTCTTCTAGCTCCATCTTGTTAACCACCAGAACAGGCTCTTGAGGGACTAGCTCCCTTAAACCCTCTCTGAGCTCAAGACTCTCCTCAACGGGCAGAGCCTCTGGCAAGGTGACAATTACGTAGTTTACGACCGCAGGATCTTTGAGCACCTCGTAGATTTTGCGGCTATCACGCCCCATGGGCCCACTGGTGATGGCACGAGACATTCCCAGGGGAGCTTTAAAGAGCGCCAACGCGTGCCCCGTTGCGAAGGTGTCGACCACGATGCGATCGTAATTCACTGCGGGGCCTGCTTTGCGAACCCCGCTGGTGATCTTTCCCAAGATGGCCAGCTCGTTAACGGCAGGAGCCACATTGAGAAAGCTTCTCATAACTCTGTTCTCGAAAAACAGTTCCGCCAGACCTGGCACCTTGATGTAGTGCTTTACGAAGGTTTTGAGGCTGGAAATTCCCGTAAGTTCTTCAACCGTCAAATTCGGCGGAAGCTCAGCTCCATCCAAGGCAGAGGGCCCTGACAGCTCCACCAGAAGCGTCCTGTGGCCCATCTGGGCACTCTTCCAGGCAATTCCTGCAGCCACGGCTGATTTGCCCGTTCCTCCCTTACCGGTGACAAACGTGATTTTGGATGAAAACATGGCAGATCAACACCTTGTAAGTTCTATATTGGACATGGCCTGAGGTTTTCTCGAGTCTTGATTTTCCACTTTTTTACCGATATCTCCAACCTCTTATACGCAAGGGGTTAAAATTATGAAATCAAGCGTCGAGAGCCTTTCGAAACTGGAGCGAAAACTCAGCATCCAAGTTCCCGAGCCCACCGTGAAAGAAGCCTTCCTGAAGGCTTTTCGCGAACTGCAAAAGAGCGCAACGGTTAAAGGTTTTCGCAAAGGCAAAGCCCCTCTGGCCACTCTTAAATCCATCTACATGGACCAAGTTAAAGAAAACGTTATTCAGGACTTGGTTCAAAAGCATTACTCCGAGGCCCTCTCGGAGCACAGTCTAGAGCCAATTAGTTTTCCGCACATCGATTTTGAGGATATTTCCGAGCAAACCGATTTTAGTTTTACAGCCTCGTTTGAAGTGCGACCTGAAGTTGAACTCAAAGAGTTCAAACAACTTGAGATTCAGCGCGAGGTTCCAGAGAGTGCAGATGAGCAAATTGAGAAGACTCTGGAACAAGTGCGTCAGAGCCGCCTGGATTACCGCCCCATGCTCGAAGATCGGGGTCTTCAAAAAGGCGATATGGCGGTCCTAGATTTTTCGGGATTTATCTCAGGGGCTCCTCTTGAGAATGGCTCGGCAACAGATCACCAACTTGAAATTGGTAGCGACAGCTTCATTCCGGGATTTGAAGAAGGCCTCATCGGCTTAAAAGTCGGCGCCGAACGCACTCTGAGCTTGAAGTTCCCCGACACCTACCATGTGGATGAACTGGCAGGTCAGCCCGTTGAGTTTAAGGTCGTTCTTAAAGACATCAAACGCAAAGTGCTCCCCGAGCTCAATGACGAGTTTGCAAAGTCTGTTGGAAACTACGCAACTCTAGATGACTTGAAAAAAGCCATAGCCCAGGACATCGCTGACTCTAACGATAAGCGCATCCGCGAAGATGTTAAGAACCGGCTACTCCAAGCTCTCGTGGCTAAAAACCCTGTCGATGTGCCTCCGTCCCTGCTGCAAAATCAGAAGCAGGCCTTGATTGATGATTTCAAGCAGCGTCTTTCTCAGCAAGGCTTTGGTGAAAAAGAGTTCAGCGAGTACAAAGAAAAGTGGGACCACGACTTTGATGACACGGCTCGCTTTATGATTCAGTCCTCATTTTTGATCGACAAAATTTCAGAAGTGGAGAATCTGACTCCGACAGCAGAGGATGTTGATCAGAAGGTGAAAGAGTACGCTGCACAGACGGGCCTGTCTGAAGACAAAATCCGCGAGTTTTACGCGCAGGAGTCACGCTCGGGCAACTTGGTCTATCAGATCAAGGAGCAGAAGGTGATCGACTATCTGCTGAGCCATGCGCAGATCAAAGATGTACCCGCAGCTGAGCTGCGCAAAAATGAGGCCGACGCACCCTCTGAGGGTTAGTCGCTCCCGAAAACACCGCCGTCCATAGCTAGCAGATAGTTGTAAGACTGTAGCAGCTGATAGTCGTTGCTAAGGAGCCGGTCTCGGTTCGAGCCGTCCTTTTTCTTCCGAGTTTCAATCGCCCAACTCAAGGAGAGGGGCGTTGGCCCTTTGGGGCCCTCTCTGAGGCCCCTTTCAGCCTCGCCTAGCAAATGACCCCGAATGTCCCGCTCGCGCTGAACAGGGCGATCTATTAGGATCTTCTCAAAGGAGGTCGGATTGATCTCATCGAGGTAGATATCTGGGATGATGCCTTCGGCCTGAATGGACGTGCCGCTTGGAGTGAAGTATCTGGCGACCGTGAGTTTAAGGCCGGAACCATCGCCGAGTTGAATCACAGACTGAACGCTCCCTTTGCCAAAGCTTTGGGATCCCATAATCACAGCGCGCTTGTTGTCCTTTAAGGCACCCGCCACGATTTCGCTGGCGCTCGCTGAGCTCTCGTTGATCAAAACAATCAACGGGAAGTCCACGTAGTCGCTCCCCTTCTTGGCAAAAACAATCTCTTGCTGATTTTTATCACGGCCCGCGGTGCTGACAATTGTGCCTTTATCTAGGAAGAGATCTGAGATTTCTATCGCCTGCTCGAGCAGACCACCTGGGTTCTGGCGCATATCCAAGATCACGCCTTTGATGCTGCCGTTATGTGCTTTTTTGTGGCTAGCCAGAGCCTTTTCAAGATCTTTAGCAGAATCTTCTACAAATGAAGTGAGCTTAAAATAACCAAGTCCCGCGCCAAGATCGGTGTACTTGACGGATTTAACTTTGATCCGCCCCCGCTTCAGAGAAAACAGAAGCGGCTTGGACTCTCCTTCTCGGCTGATGCTGAGCTTCACCGTCGTTCCGCGTTTGCCGCGCATCTTCTGGCCAGCCTCAGCAAGGCTCATCCCTTTGGTCGTATCACCGTCAATCTCTGAGATGATATCCCCTGCTTTTATGCCTGCATCCCAAGCGGGGGTATCTTCGATGGGAGAGATGATCGTGAGTTTCCCATCTTTAACCGTGATCTCGATGCCCACACCGCCAAAATGGCCTGTGGTCTCGCTCTGGAGCTCTTCAAAAATTTCTGGTGGTAGGTAGTTGGTGTGGGGATCTAGGGACTCCAGCATGCCCTTAATAGCCCCGCTGATCAGCGCTTTGGTATCCACCTCTTCTACATAGAATGAATCTACAATGTTGATGACGCGGGCAAAGACCTGCAATTGATCGTAGCGGTCCGCCTCTTTGGCCATCACTTCGGGCGCCCCTATTTTAACGAAAGAGGCCATGGCCGTAAGCAGAACTCCTGCGGCAAGGCCCCCTAACAGATATCGAACTTTATCCTTCGCGCCCATATTGTCCCCTAATCCTCTAGTGCAGCTTGTTTATAAGTGTTGGCCCAGTGAACCCATCGCGACGGATCCTGCGGCTCAGAAAAGTGCCGGATTTCAAAATGCAAACCCTCGGTGTTCCAGCGCGTGGAGTGGCCGGCGCTTCCAAGAAGCTCTCCCTCCTCAACCCAGTCCCCAACCTGGATCTGAAGATCTCTTAGACCCGAGTAACTCGTGTAATAATCGTGCCCATGATCCAGGATCACCACCGATTGAAGCTTGTCATCGGGAAGTGCTACAGCCACTTCACCCGGAAATGGAGCTCTGACCTCACTAGGCCCCGTGCGCTCAATGAACCAGCCGCCTGAAGAGAGCTCAGTTTGTAATGCGGCATCACGGCTGAGTCCGTAAGACCCCAGCACCTTGCCCTCAAGCGGCGGCATAAGCTTTCCCTGTTGCTCGATAAATGAGGGTCGCAAGTACTTTTTGATCTGTTCATCGCTGTCCAAAAGTGCAGCTACTTTCCCCAGCGAAGTGAGTCTGAGCTTTTTGAGACTCTCCACTTCCTGCTTACGCCGCCGATCGAGATTGGAAACGAGCTGAAGTTTATCAGCGTGTTCTTTTTTAAGCGCTTGTTCGGATTCCAGCATTTCCTGCTCACTCAGCTCTATGTCGGCCAGGACCTGCTGAATCTCTTCACTTTTGGTTTGGACGTCACGGACCCTATCCTGGTACTGGGCCAAAACCTTCAGCTCCTTTTGAATCAAGATTCCGAAGAACTTAATGCTCCGGTCCAGCTCGGCAGGAGATTTAGATGCAAAGAGAATCTGCATCATCCTGCTGGCGTCCACCTGAGATAAGATCAAAGCTGTTCCCCCGACCCTCTGTCGTAGGCCGCTCAGCTCCTCCTTCAGGGACAATAACGACTCTTGAGATTTTTCCAGCTCCACGCGCATCCGCTGGGATCTAGCGCTGACCTCACCCTGGTTTTTAGCAATGGTCTTAATGTTCTGCTGGACCTGGTAGAGTTGATCTAGCACCAGGCGGCGCTGCCGCTGGTACTCCTTAAGAGCCTGGGTGCGAGCTTGCACTTTTTGCACCATGGTCTCTGCCTCTTCAGCTGAGCCAGGGCGGCTTAAGCCCAAAATTAAAAGCGCACAAAAGGCGAGAGCTCTAAAGGCCATCAGCTTGCCATCCCGGGCCTACTTTCCGAACGACAAAGTAAGAGCCCAAGAACCCGACCAGAGCAAACAGGGCCATAAAACCTGCCACCTGCGCTAATGAGAAAAACTCCAACCGCTCAGTCAGCTTTAAAAGTGGGAACTCTCGCTGAAAAATCCATTTAGAAACTTCAAAGCAGATCGCCATTGCCACCAAGCTCAAGACGCCCGCGCCTAGAGCTGCTGCCGCACCTTCCACCAGAAAGGGCGACCTGATGTCGCTT
>CAYRIE010000041.1:0-10127 GCA_964424215.1 uncultured Pseudobdellovibrionaceae bacterium | reverse complement strand
TCACGCCAGGTGAGCTTGTGAGCGTTACGGCCGAAGTGGTCAGTGTGAGATCCCACAGGCTCGGTAAGTCCTCCCGCAGGGCACATAACGTACTCCTTAAAGATGGATCAGGATTTATCAACTGTAAGTTCTTTCGCGCGCCCTTTAGGGGTTACTTTGAGCAGTTTCAGCCAGGGCAAAAGGTTCAAGTCACGGGTAAGGTTACCGATTACCGCGGTCAGATAGAGTTTCATCATCCCGAGCTTACGCTCGCAGCAGACGCCGATGTGGCTCAAGATGCCATTGTGCCTCTTTACCCAGAAACTGAAGGGCTAACTTCTAGAAAGGTGCAGCGTCTGATTGAGACGGCATTCTTAGAGCTGGGCGGAAAGGACCAGGCCGCAGGGCTGGTCAAAGATGCGCTGCCCGAATGGGTTCGCGCTCGCCATAAGCTCCCTGAGCTGAGCACCACCTTAAGCCGTCTTCACTTTCCATCAACTGAGCAGGGCGAGGAATTTTTAAAACTTAAATCGCCCTACCATCGCCGTGTGATCTTTGAGGAGTTCTTCTGGCTGGAGCTGCTTTTAGCCAACAGAAGAAGTCAGATCCGTAAGGAGTCAGCGCCTAAGTTTCTTGAGCGCAGCCAAAGCCGCTCTAAGCTTCTAAGCCAGTTAGAGTTTGAGCTGACCGAAGACCAACTAAAATGTCTTGAAGACATGGACAGGGATATGCGCTCCGGGCGCCCTATGCACAGGATGGTCCAAGGAGATGTGGGAGCTGGCAAAACGGTGGTGGCCTTTATCGGAGGGCTCTTAGCGCTCGATAACGGGTACCAGGTGGCCATGATGGCGCCCACTGAAATTTTAGCTGAGCAGCACCTTAAGACCGCCAGAAAATGGCTCACCCCCTTGGGAGTTGAAGTGGGCCTGCTCAAAGGCTCGATGAAAGAGGCCGAGCGAAAAGCGGTTTTGGATGATTTAAAATCTGGGAAAATTCACTTTATATTAGGGACCCATGCGCTGATTCAAGAGGGTGTGGAGTTTCAGAGGCTCGGGCTTGTGATCATTGATGAGCAGCACAGGTTTGGAGTTCACCAGCGATTAACTCTTAAGCAAAAGGGTCTATCGCTCCATTTGATGCTTCTTACAGCAACACCCATCCCGCGAACTTTGGCGATGACAGTCTATGGTGACCTTGATGTTTCCCTGATTCGGCAAAAGCCCAAGGGGAGGTTGCCGGTTAAAACCAGGGTGACCTTTTCAGGAAAGCGCGAGGAAGTTTATAAATTTATCGAACAGCAGCTTGTTAAGGGCCGGCAGGCCTACATCATTTATCCTTTGGTAGAAGAAAGTGAAAAGCTCGACCTTAATGATGCCGTGAGTGGCCATGAGCTACTAAAAGAGAGGTTTTCCGCTTACCGGGTGGGGCTGGTCCACGGGCGCATGAAAGCGCAGGATAAAGATGAGGTGATGGAGGAGTTTCGAAAAGGGAACCTTCATATTTTGGTGTCCACCACTGTGGTGGAAGTGGGAGTGGACGTTCCCAATGCGAACCTGATGCTCATTGAAAACTCTGAGCGCTTTGGGCTGTCTCAGCTTCACCAGCTTCGCGGCCGGGTGGGAAGGGGCCATGAGCAAAGCTTCTGCGTTTTGATGATGGGTCAGGCTTTCTCCAGGGAATCTCTAGAGCGCGTGCGCATTATGGAGCAGACCACCGACGGGTTTGAAGTTTCCGAAAGGGATTTGGAACTCAGAGGGCCGGGCGAGTTCCTAGGGGAGCGTCAGTCGGGCCTTCCTGAGTTTAAGATCGCCCATCTTATAAGGGATCAGGACGTTCTTCAGGAAGCAAGAAAGGCCGCTTTTGAACTGATCGACCGGGATCCGTCTTTTCGTCAAAAGGGACATGAGCTTTTGCGTGAACGGCTTTTAGAGGTTTCCAAACAGCTGGCCGTCAAGTGGGTGGGTTGAGCGGCGCTCATCCTGACACGAATTTATATAAATCGGCGGGAAGATCACCGTTGCATCAAAGTCGGTCCATAGCCCCTGCACCGCCGAACCACAGTGAGGATCCAGCTGCTGGGTTTCGATAAGGGCTGTGTAGCTCTGGTGGTTCTTTGGAACGGGCTTGTGAATAAAGGCTAGCTCCGTTTTGGGCAGCTCCGGGTTTTGAGCGCAGTTTTTAAAGCACAGAATGGGTGAGGGAGTGCTGAAGTTGAGGGTGTAATCTAAACCGAGCATAAGTTCACTATCGAGCAGCTGAAGGGATTTAAAGCGGACGCCGCGAGCGCTCAAAAGATCAGGCAGGCTGAAAACATCAGATCCCCTGGCTTTCCTACTCAAATGGTTGGGGCCAATGATGAGTACCCCTTTTTCACAGCTTCCATCAGTGAGCCGGTCTGCGATCCTTCGGCTCATGTGCCGATTGCGAACGGTGTACTCCTGGTAGCTGAGCTCTCTGGTCTCCTCAGGTGTTAAAAGGAAGCGGTGATTTCGCATCCAGTTGGTCAACTGCTCCGTTTCATCCACAAAGTAGGTTTTCATAGGCAACCGGCCCAGGTCTTCGTGAAACTTGCGAATAAAAAAGAGGGGATGATCGCTACCAAACGTTTGTGCAATGATCACATCATCTTGCCAAGAGGCCGCCGTGGCTTCGATAAACAGGCAGTTGAACTGCGGCTTTTGGTCCAAGTGCCGAATCAGGTCAGCTAGCCGAACCATGCTGGGCTGGAAATGGGTTTCACTCAGGATGATCAGTTGGAGATTTTGATCGGCCGTAAACTGATCTAAGATGTCTTCGGCACTCAGATGGTTGTCAGTGGGCAAGTTCTCCTTAAAGAAGTTATCGCGCGCTGGGCAAATCCGGTCCCAATTGGCTTCCTCCTGAGCCGCACCAGTGCGAGCTAGGGAAAAAACAAGGAAAGCTAATAGAAGACAAGTGCGCACCAAACAGAATGTCCTTTGCTGTGAGGGAGTTCTATTTATCACGGTTGGAACCGCGCGTTTAAAATGCGCCATGCTTTTACAGTTCCTGATGTGCTTTGGAAAAAACGACAGGAGTGTCTACAAAATTACGGTGGTTGCTAAGGCTTTAGAGCGGCCGCCGGGGCGCTGTGTGGAAAAAGTTATCATTGATAAGTTGTGTCATAAGTGGTAGATATTACCCAGTTGAAGTTTGGTGTCATGGGCCTCGCACCTCAGCGGGGCAAATACGGAGGGCTGGATGTCTGTTGTCACTTTTAGCGTTGGCGATAATGCTGTTTACCCTGGTCACGGTGTGGGCGAGGTGACCGCCATAGAAACCAAAGAAATCTTTGGCAACAAGCAAACCTTCTATACGATCAAAATCCTCGAAACTGGCATGAAAATCATGATTCCACGAGACAATGTGGAAAACGTGGGCCTGCGTCCGATCATTTCGCGTCAGGAAGCAGGAGAGGTGATTGGTATTTTGAAGCAAAAAGACGTCAAAATCGACAATCAAACCTGGAACCGCAGATACCGCGAGTACATGGAAAAGATCAAAACTGGATCTGTTTATGAGATCGCCGAGGTTCTAAGAGACCTTTTTCTCCTGAAAGTGGACAAAGAGCTCAGCTTTGGCGAGCGAAAGATGCTCGATACGGCCCGCGGGCTGCTCTTAAAGGAGCTCTCCCTGGCCACGGGTCGCTCCGAACTGGAAGCCCAGGAAGAAGTTCGGGCCATTTTCGGCCTAGCCTAAGACCTCTCGGTCGTTCTTCATATTTCTCCGTAAATTGTGGTAGATAAGAGGTTTGTCCTCTTACCTACCACTAAGGAGAGTTCAGAGTGAGCGTCCGAGTCCGATTTGCACCCAGTCCTACAGGTTACCTTCACGTCGGCGGCGCTCGAACAGCGCTTTACAATTACCTTTACGCCCAAAAGCACGGCGGAATTTTCCTTTTGCGCATCGAGGACACGGATCTTGAGAGATCCACGGAGGAGTCGATGCATCAGCAGCTGGGCGATCTTGAGCGGCTTGGCCTCAATTGGGAAGAAGGCCCCCATCCGAAGACCTATCAGGACATGGGCCAGTATGGGCCGTACCGTCAAAGCCAAAGGCTCGATATCTATAAAAAACACGCCCAGCAGCTTCTTGAGGCGGGCAGAGCTTACTATGATTTTAGAACCGACGATGAGCTAGAGGCTGCCAAAGCCAAGAACATTGCGCTTGGCAAGGCCCACCAGGTGCCGCGCCCTGATCACATTCCCACCCTTGAGGAGGCGCAAAAAAGACTGAGCCAAGGTGAAAAGGGGGCAGTAAGATTTAAAGTCACGCCAGCTCAGACCTATAAGTTTAAGGATCTGGTTCGGGGCGAGGTGGAATTTCCGACCGATATGGTGGGCGATTTTGTTATTCTCCGGTCGAGCGGAATGCCGGTCTACAACTTTTGCTGCGCTGTGGACGATGCTCTGATGAAAATCACCCATGTGTTCCGTGCCGAGGAGCACCTGAGCAACACGCTTCGGCAGATGATGATTTACGATGCGCTAGGATTTGAGCTGCCGCAGTTCGGTCACCTGTCGGTGATCTTAGGAAGCGATAAGCAAAAACTCAGCAAGCGCCACGGTGCCACCAGCGTCCATGACTTCTTAGAGCAGGGTTATTTGCCCGAAGCGCTTTTAAACTTTATTGCCCTTCTTGGCTGGAGTTCGGCGAGGGGTGAGGAGATCCTCTCGCTAGAGGAAATGATTCAGGACTTTGACATTCAGCGCCTCCACCATGCGGCGGCTGTATTTGATGAGAAAAAACTTAAGTGGATGAATGCTACTCACTTAAGAGCGCTCCCTTATGAAGAGCTGGAAAAGCGGGTTGCAGAGACCTTGAAAAAATCAAACCTTGAGCTGCCCAGGGACCCGGTAGTTCGCAAAGAATCTCTGGAGCTATTTAAAACGTCGATGGAAACTCTAGTAGATGCTGTTCCTCTTTATCAGTACCTCTCTGATGATCACTTTCAGGTGCAAGAGGAGGGAAAAGAGGTTTTGAGCTGGGAAAAAACCGGTGAGCTTGTGAAAGCCTGGCTGGCTAAGTTAGAATCGTTTCCTGGTGAGCGACTGAATGCCGATGACTTCGCCTCGCTGCAAGAGGCTTTAAAAAACGAAGTGAATGTTAAGGGGAAGTTTTTGTTTATGCCCCTAAGGGTGGCCGTAATTGGCCGGCCCCACGGACCTGAGCTCAAGGAGCTGATTCCCCTTTTGCCCAAATTCTCACTCCTTAGCAGAGCCCAGAAGGTTCTGAAGGGAGTAACTGGATGATGAATGGCCAAGAAACACCAAAAAAATTTCGAACTAGTATCAGACTTTAATGCGGCAGGTGACCAGCCTGAGGCGATTAAGCAGCTAACAGGGCACCTCTCATCGGGCGCGGACCATTTGGTGCTTTTGGGCGTTACCGGAAGTGGCAAAACCTTCACCATGGCCCACACACTAGCTGCCCTGAATCTACCATCTTTGATTTTAGCTCCGAACAAAACCCTGGCAGCTCAGCTTTATGTCGAGTTTAAGGGGCTTTTTCCCAACAACGCGGTTGAGTACTTTGTTAGCTACTATGATTACTATCAGCCAGAGGCCTATCTTCCCGCATCGGACACTTATATTGAGAAAGACTCGGCGATCAACGAGCAGATCGATCGGATGCGCCACTCGGCCACAAGATCTCTTCTTGAGCGCAGGGACGTTGTCATCGTCAGCTCCGTGTCTTGCATTTATGGCCTAGGAAGTCCTGAGGCCTACTCGGGGATGGTGTTTCAGATCAACACCAACCAGAACCTGAAGCGGGATCATTTTCTCAGAGAGCTCGTGCGAATTCTTTATAAGCGCAACGACATCGACTTTGACAGGGGAACTTTCAGAGTGCGGGGCGATATGGTGGAGGTGTTCCCCCCTTATGAGGAAGAAAAGGTCTTACGGGTCGAATTTTTTGGCGACTACATTGATAAAATCAGTTGGGTAGATCCTATTCGGATGGTGGTTCTTGAGAATCTAGACAAGATGGCCATCTATCCTGGCAGTCACTACGTCTCCACCGAAGAGGATAAAAAGCGAGCGATTAGGACCATTCAGGAAGAGCTCCAAGAGCGGCTTGAGCACCTGAATTCTCAAATTAAGTACACCGAGGCTCAGCGTCTTGAGCAGCGAACTTACTACGACATTGAGATGATCGAGGAGCTTGGGTTTTGTCAGGGCATCGAAAACTACTCGCGCCATTTCACCGGCCGGGCTCCAGGGGCTGCACCTCCCACGCTGCTTGAGTACTTTCCGTCTGAGTTTCTCTGTTTTGTAGATGAGTCCCATTTGACCATTCCCCAAGTGGGCGCCATGTACCGGGGCGATAGGGCGCGTAAGATGAATCTGGTGGAACATGGCTTTCGGCTTCCATCAGCGCTGGATAACCGGCCCCTGAGCTTTCAGGAGTTTGAAAACCTCCTTCATAAAGGAATTTATGTTTCAGCTACGCCAGGGGAATGGGAGCTGCGAAAATCAGAAGGCCTAATCGTTGAGCAGATCATTCGGCCTACAGGGCTACTAGATCCAGAGGTGGAGATTCGGCCTGCAAAAACACAGGTGGATGATCTGGTCGGTGAGATCAGAAAGCGGGTTCGAAAAAGTGAGCGCGTGATGGTGACCACACTCACAAAACGCAGCGCTGAGGATCTGACCGATTACTTGCAAAACCTTGGCATTAAGGTGAAGTACCTCCACAGCGACATTAAAACAGTGGAGCGAACGGAGATCTTACGGGATTTGCGTCTGGGAGTGTTTGATGTCCTGGTGGGAATCAATCTTCTAAGAGAAGGGCTTGATTTGCCTGAGGTGAGTCTTGTGGCCATTACCGATGCTGACAAAGAGGGCTTTTTGCGCTCAGAGCGCTCTCTTATACAGACCATCGGGCGAGCTGCGCGAAACGCTGAGGGCGTGGTGATCCTTTATGCGGACCGCATGACTCAGAGCATGGAAAAAGCTATTGAGGAAACAGACAGGCGCCGCCAAATCCAAAGAGAGTACAACGAAAGGCACGGAATCACCCCGCAAACGGTTAAAAAGAGAATCTCTGGTGGCCTGCTTGAGATCTATGAAGGCAGTGCCGCATTAGCTTCGGTCACCTCGGAGGTGGCTCAGCCCGGCTGGGCCTATGGCGATGACCCCCAGGAGATGGGTAAAAAGCTAAAAAAGCTTAAGACCCAAATGAGCCGTGCAGCTAAGAATCTTGAGTTTGAGGAAGCAGCTAGGTTGCGCGATGAGATTCGTCGTCTTGAGATGATGCAGCTGGCGCTCATGGACTCCAAGCTTGAGACGGCCAGTGAGCCAGGATCATGAAGCGCGACGAAGCTGTCATAGAAAACATTAAGAGATCACTGCAGGACTTCCCGACAACGCCTGGCGTGTACTTAATGAAAAACTACAAAGAAAAAATCATCTACGTCGGTAAGGCCAAAAACCTTAGAAACAGAGTACGCAGCTACTTTAATAAGGCCGACCACAGTGCCAAAACACTGTACCTAGTTGGGCATATCCGCTCGATCGATTACATCCTCACTCAAACAGAGGTGGAAGCCTTTTTGCTGGAAGCCTCGCTGATTAAAAAGCATAGGCCGCGCTACAACATCAGGCTAAAGGATGACAAAACCTATCCCTACATTAAAGTCAGTAGCCACGATGACTTCCCAAGGATCTATCTGACCCGCAAAGTGGTCCAAGATGGAGCGCTTTACTTTGGTCCCTACACTCAGAGCGCTTCAGTCAAAGAGACCATTCGCTTCTTGAATCGAACCTTTCGCATCAGAGATTGCCGCGACCACTTTATGAAGGGGCGCACCCGCCCCTGTATGACCTATCAGATCGGCAGATGCTCAGCCCCTTGCGTGGCGTTTGTGTCCAAGGATGAGTACCGCAAGGACGTGGATCAGGTGGTGCGATTTCTTGAGGGAGGAGCTGACAAAGTTCTAAAAGATCTTGAGCGCCGCATGAAAGAAAAAGCCAGTGAAGAGCAGTTTGAAGCAGCAGCACAGATTAGAGACAGCTGGCGGGCACTGCAAAGCATACTGGCACGTCAAGCGGTGGTGTCGGTGACAGAAGGCTCTGACAAGGATCAAGACGTGTTCGCCTACTTTGGGAATGAGAGAGGCACTTTAATTGAGAGCATGCACTTAAGAAAGGGCCGCCTGATTGGCTCAAGATCCCACTTTTTCCCGCAAATTGATCCAGCCTCAGAGGATGAAAATCCCAAAGATTGGCTCACCTCCTTTTTAAGTCAGTACTATATGACCAACTTTATTCCCGACAGGGTGGTGCTCTCTTTAGATTTAGGCCAAGAGATTCATCATCTTTTGGAAGATGTGCTTAAGGACCGGGGCAAAAAAGGCGTGAAGGTCCGCTTTGGTTCCGGACCTAAATTCAAAGCTTTGGTGCAGATGGCGCAAAAGAACGCTAAGGCCCACTTTGAAAGCTATGTCTCCAAATCTGAGGCCAAGCGCCAGGGTCTTGAGGAGATTCAGCGCAAACTCCACCTTAAAGAGTTTCCTGTGCGCATTGAGTGTTTTGACATCTCCCATTTTCAGGGCTCTGAGAGCGTGGCCTCTCAAGCCGTGTTTGAAGACGGCGTTCCCAATAAAGACTTTTACCGTAGGTACCGTTTAAGAACCGTATCAACCGGTGATGACTATAAAGCGATGCGCGAGGTGCTCACCCGAAGGTTTGGCAAAAGAGAGCAGGAAGACCCCCAGCTATTGGTGATAGATGGCGGCAAGGGGCAGCTCAGGGTGGCCGTTGAAATTTTAGCAGAGCTTGGCCGAAGTGAGATCCCTATCGTGGGGCTAGCCAAAGCGCGCACCACATCTAATTTTACCGAGGGAGAGGTCACAGCCACTGAGGAGAGGTTTTACCTTCCAGGTCGTCAGAATCCTGTGACCTTTAGGACCAGCAGTGAAGCTTTCCGTATTTTGGTGAGTCTGCGAGATGAGGCCCATAGGTTTGCAGTCAGTTATCACCGGCTCCTTAGAGAAAAGGGCCTGATGGAGAGCGTGCTCTACGAGGTGGAGGGGCTCGGATCGGCTAGAGTTCAGAAGCTTTTAAAGCGCTTTGATGGCCTTGAGGGCATCATGTCAGCTACAGCTGAGGATGTGGCTCAGGCTGGCGGCATGAGTCTTATGCTGGCTAGGAAAACTCAGGACTACCTAGCTACCGAATATCAAATCCAACAACAAAAGGATTTAGAAGGTCAGAGTGAGGCCGCCGAGTAGGGAAAGGCCGCTGGCCACCCCGAGGGCTGTTTGGGTTTTAGCGTGGTCCTCGGTGGTGCTTTGAATTAATAAAAGCGCGCTCGTTGCTATTAAAGATAAGCCGCGGGCGGTCTGCCGCATGCGCTCAGCTTTCTGCGTGGACCTTAAGTACATCTCTAAGAGGGACTGACGCGTCTCTGGGGGAAGCTCCAAAAGATCAAGTTCACTTTTAAAAGCATTAAATTCGCTGACGCCGTAGACCTGATGGAGACCATAGCCGATCGCAATCGTGCTCAGGGCCTGAAAGCTATAATAAAGAAAGCGCTCGTTGGCATCCCGGGTGCGCTGAAGTCCCGTCTGGCTGGTGATTAAAGTGAGAGTACCGCCTGCCACCATGGCCCAACCAGGCGCAATTCGCTCCTTAGGTGTTAGGTCACTTTGCGCGCTCCCGGAAGCTGGCCAAAGAATCAAAAGGCAAAGAAGAAGTGGGGAAAGTCGTTTCATATGTGCCAACCCACCTGCAGGTGCCAGGCCTCCCTGGTTTTTTGATCGGTGGTCCCGGGCACCCAAGTGGAGCTGAACATGGAGCCAATAAGGACGTGGTGAAACTGTGTGAACACGCCCAGGCTCATTCCGTACCCGTCCCAGCCCATAGTGATGTTTGTGGGCTCGATATTCCACAAAAGCCCAGCATGAAACTTCTGCTGAGCGTCCTCTTCATAGGACAGTGATTTAAAGTCGGCAGTGAGACGAAGATCTTTTAAGAGGGCAAGGGACAGACCAAACTGCATCTCAGGGGGCTCGTCCACGGGGGCTGCCGAATCGCCAAAAATGCGGAAGTTGGCCAGCATCCCGGTAAGTGAAGGAGAGAGCGGAGCCTCCTCAAAAGCTAGCGACAGTGCTGGCTCCAAATAAA
>CAYRIE010000040.1:0-10445 GCA_964424215.1 uncultured Pseudobdellovibrionaceae bacterium | reverse complement strand
TAATTCAACAAAAGTCCGAACCATGGATCCGGTGGCACCTTTTTTCGGATTGTAGGTGAGCCGAGCGCCTGCGTTCCAGGCCGTGCCCGCAATATCAAAGTGTGCGTAGGGGATCTTTTCTGGTACGAAATTTTTCAGAAAGGCTGCTGCCGTCGCACTGCCTGCACCGCGAGTGGCGCCGGTGTTGCTCAGGTCAGCGTAGGTGCCTTTCATGTCTTCGCCGTGTTCAGCCACGACAGGCATACGCCACACTTTTTCACCAGAAGCCTTGGCAGCTGACTCGATCACCTGACTGAATTCATCGGAGGAGGTGAAATAGCCTGTGTGAAGGTTGCCAAGTGCAATCACCATAGCACCTGTCAACGTGGCAGCATCTACAATCCACTTAGGAGATTGTTCAGAGGCGTAGCAAAGAGCGTCCGCTAAGATCAGTCGCCCCTCGGCGTCGGTGTTGTTGATTTCAATGCTCACACCGTTGCGGGCCACTCGGATATCGCCGGGTTTGTTGGCCATGGGGCCAGGCATGTTGTCTGTTGCGGGCACAAAGGCAATCACGTTGACTTTGAGTTTAAGCTTAGCGATGGCCAGCATGGCGCCCACCACGGCTCCGCCGCCGCACATATCGTATTTCATCTCTTCCATGCTCGCACTGGGTTTGATGCTGATACCGCCGGAGTCAAATGTCAGGCCCTTGCCGACAAAGCAAATCGGCTTCTCGCTAGCTTTGCCGCCCTTGTACTCAAGAAGAATAAACTTAGGCGGCTCCTCGCTGCCAGAATTCACGGATAAAAAGGAGTCCATGCGCTCTTTTTTGATGCGCTCTTTATCCCATGACGTGACCTTTAGGCCCGTTCCCGTAGCTGCCTTCTGGGCTTCTTTAAAGAGCTGGGTGGGGGTGAGGTGATTACCCGGCAGATCGCCCAGGCGGCGAGTGAAGTTGGTGGCCTCTGCGATCACAGCACCCTGAGAAGAGAACTTCTGCAGGTTTTTGGGTTCAGAAGAGGTTGCTAAAATTCCTTGAACGGCAGACTGAGCAGATTTTTTCGCGCCTTGTTTCAGTTCTGTGAACTCATAGCTAGCTAAAATGAAACCTTCAGTGAGGGCCTGGCTGATCTCTTCAAGGTCTGGACCCATCAGATCATCCACGGGCAGAACAAAGCTAGACTCCTTGGCAGCCTTTAGAGTCTTACAGGCCACGGCTGCAGCTTGACGATAGCTTTCAGGGGTCAAGGTTTTGGATTCCCCTAAGGATACGACCAGAAGATTTTTGGGAGCCGTGGTTTTAGCCCAGCGGAAAAATGCGACCTCTTTGGCCTTTCCTTCAAAACTGGTCTTTGATTTGAAAAAGTCAGCTACGGACTTGGTGGCATACTTTTTCCACCCGCTCCACAAGATACCTTTATCGCTCGTAGTGAGCAGGACTAAGGTGCTGGCTTTGGCCGAGCCCACGCTGGCTTTGCGAACGGAGACTTTCATACCTACCTCCCGGTGGCTTATACCACTTGATAATGCTGCGCATTAAGCTTAGAACGAATGAGATTAAGGGGGTTTTTGTACCATAACAAAGCCCTAAGACAAGGGATTTGTCCGTTAAGGAGGATGCTGTCCGGGCCGAAGAGATCAGAGAGTAGTTGGCCCATCGAAGAGTTGGAGGAAGAGAGTGGCATTAGTACCCATCGTCATAGAACAAACATCAAGGGGTGAGCGAAGTTACGACATTTATTCCCGTTTGCTCAAAGATCGGATCATTTTTCTCGGCACGCCTGTCACCGACGATGTGGCCAACGCCATCATAGCCCAAATGCTGTTTTTGGAAGCTGACAACCCCGATAAGGACATTCAGCTCTACATTAACTCGCCAGGGGGCAGCGTCTCGGCAGGACTTGGAATCTATGATATCATGCAGTTCGTAAAGTGTGACGTGGCGACCACTTGTATTGGGCTCGCCGCGAGCATGGGCTCTTTGCTTTTAGCCGGGGGCCAAGCGGGTAAACGCTATGTTTTGCCCCACGCGCGAGTGATGGTCCATCAGCCTCACATCATGGGTTCGGGAATTTCCGGGCAGGTGAGTGACATCGAAATCCACGCCAAAGAAATGCTGCGGACCAAAAATCAACTCACTCGCATTTATGAAACTCACACGGGCAAAGATTTTGAGTTTCTACATAAGGCGATGGATCGCGATTATTTTATGACGGCACAAGAGTCTGTGGAATTTGGCATCTGCGACAAGGTTGTGGAAGCTCGCAAAACCAGTTCGAAAGGGTCGTAATGTCTAAAAAAGATGGCAGTAATGGCGTTCTACGTTGCAGCTTCTGTGCAAAAGGCCAAAACGAGGTCAAAAAACTGATCGCGGGCCCAGGTGTGTACATCTGTGATGAATGTATCGACCTTTGCACGGACATTATCGAAGAGGAGCGTGATCGGGAGGATACCCAGAAGGGCAGCCTCAGAGTTCCTAAGCCTAAAGAGATCACAGCTCACTTAGATGAGTTTGTTATCGGACAAGACGGCGCCAAAAAGGCCTTAGCCGTCGCTGTCCACAACCACTACAAGCGTGTGAATGCTCTGGTTGGCAAAAAGAAAGATGACGTGGAAATTTCCAAGTCCAACATCCTGCTGATCGGACCCACGGGATCAGGAAAAACTCTTTTAGCCCAGACTATCGCAAAGATCCTCAATGTACCCTTTGCTATGGCGGATGCGACTACGCTCACAGAGGCAGGGTACGTTGGTGAAGATGTTGAAAATGTCGTTTTGAATTTGCTGCAAGCTGCGGACTACGACGTGGAGCGGGCCCAGCGTGGGGTGATCTACATTGATGAAATCGATAAGATCACACGCAAGTCTGAAAACCCCTCCATCACCAGAGATGTCTCCGGTGAAGGCGTACAGCAGGCGCTGCTGAAGATTCTTGAGGGCACGGTGGCCAACCTGCCTCCTAAAGGCGGCCGGAAGCACCCCCAACAGGAGTTCATACAGGTGGACACCACCAACATCCTGTTCATTTGCGGCGGAGCCTTTGTGGGTCTGGATAAAGTTGTGGAAAACCGCCTCATCAATAAGGCCATGGGAATTGGTGCGGAGATCAAATCGGAATCTGAGCGCATGAAAGACAAGGACTCGATCCTGCGCAAAGTGGAGCCGGAGGATCTTTCCCGCTTTGGCTTGATTCCTGAATTTATCGGACGGCTTCCTGTCATTGCCGTGCTTGAGCCGCTGGAAGAGGCGGCACTGATCGATATTTTGGTCAAGCCCAGAAATGCTCTGACGAAGCAGTATAAGAAGTTGTTTGGCTACGAGAACGTCGACTTAACCTTCACTGACGAAGCGCTCAAGGCCATCGCTCAGATGGCGATTAAGCGTAAAACTGGAGCTCGAGGTTTGCGAGGCGTGATCGAATCGTCCATGCTGGACATCATGTTTGAAATACCTTCCATGGCAGGTGTAAAGGAATGTATAATCGATGCTGACTGCATCTTAGAAGGTGCAGCTCCCCGAATGGTAATGGGTGAAAAAACTGAAGCCGGCTCTGGAAAAGGATCGGCTGAAAGCGCTTAGTAACCACAGCCATTCGGGAACCGGAAAAGGGGAACGCTATGGCTGATGTAAAAAACGAGAAAATCTACAAGTTACCGCTTTTGCCCCTTCGTGATCTCATCATCTTTCCACATATGATGATGCCGCTTTTTGTGGGCCGAGAAAAAAGCATAAACGCTTTGGAAGAGGCCATGAACCGCCAGAGCGATATTGTGCTGGCGGCTCAAAAAGATGCTAAGACCAACAACCCAGAACCTGGTGAGGTTTACGAAGTTGGGACTGTGGGCACGATTATACAGTTGCTCCGCCTGCCAGACGGTACGGTGAAAGTTCTTATCGAGGGAAAGCGCAGAGTCCGCATTCACAAGTTCACGCAGACGGACAATTATTTTGAAGCCGAGGTCGCAGACCTGGGTGAAATCATCGACGACCAAATTGAAACCAAGGCTCTCTTAAGGTCCATTAAGACGACCTTTGAAGCCTATGTGAAACTCAACAAAAGAATTCCTCCTGAGATTCTTATGCGGGTGTCTACGATCGACAGCCCCGGAGAGCTCGCTGATATCATCGTGGCCCAGTTGAATTTGAAGCTGGAAGATAAGCAGCGAATTCTTGAGATTGCCGACCCAGGCAAACGGCTCGAAGAGCTTCTGAACATGATGACCGGGGAGATTGAAATCCTTGAGGTCGAAAAGAAGATTCGCAGCCGAGTCAAAAAGCAAATGGAACGCTCTCAGAAGGAATACTATCTGAATGAGCAAATGCAGGCGATTCAGAAGGAGCTGGGTGAGAAGGACGATTATCAAGCTGAGCTTCAAGAGCTAGAAGATCAAATTAAGAAAAAGAACTTCACAGATGAAGCCCGCAAGAAAGTTCTTAAGGAGCTTAAGAAGCTTCGAATGATGTCGCCCATGAGTGCCGAAGCCACCGTGGTTAGAAACTACATTGATTGGATGCTCAGCCTTCCCTGGAACGAGTACTCTGAGGAGTCTTTGGATCTGGACGTAGCTCAAAAGGTTCTGGATGAGGACCACTGGGGCCTAGATAAGGTCAAAGAGCGAATTGTTGAGCACTTGGCTGTCCGAATGCTCAGTGATGAGATCCGCGGCCCGATTCTATGCTTAGTGGGTCCTCCGGGAGTGGGCAAGACGTCCTTGGCTCGCTCTGTGGCAAGGGCCCTTAACCGTGACTTTGCTCGAATCAGTCTCGGTGGAGTGCGGGATGAGGCGGAAATTCGCGGTCACCGCAAAACCTACGTGGGCGCGATGCCAGGCAAAATTTTGCAGTCCCTCAGAAAGGTCAAGTACTCCAACCCACTGCTCTTGCTGGATGAAATCGATAAGATGAGTAACGATTTCAGAGGAGACCCTGCCTCCGCACTTCTGGAAGTGCTTGATCCCGAACAAAACGCTACCTTCCAGGATCACTACCTTGAGGTGGATTACGATTTGTCGACGGTGCTATTTTTTACGACGGCGAACTCACTTTACTCCATCCCTCGCCCCTTGCTGGACAGGATGGAAGTGATTCACCTGAGCGCCTACATCGACGAAGAGAAGCTGAGCATTGCCACCAAGTATCTTATTCCCAAGCAGCTGAAGCGCCATGGCCTAGGGCCGTACAAGGTGAGCTTTAATGCGGCTGCGGTTCGGGAGATTATCAAGAGCTACACTCGGGAAGCTGGCGTTCGTAACTTAGAGCGAACCATTGCGACGATCTGCCGGAAGTTGGCCAAAGAGATAGTTAAGGAAAGGGCCATTGCAGACCTTAAAGGTGCAGGAACCAAGGGGAAGGCAAAAACTGCCAAACCCAAGGCCATCGTTGTGAATCCCAAAAAGGTTCACGAGCTGCTGGGCGGTCCGAAATTCAAGCACGGTAAAATTGAAGATGGCAACGAAGTGGGCCTTACTAACGGAATGGCCTACACCGAAGTGGGCGGCGATTTGCTAGCCATTGAAGTGGCTGTCGTGCCAGGACGCGGTAAGTTCACCGTAACTGGTCAGCTCGGTGAGGTGATGAAAGAGTCTTGTGCGGCTGCGATGAGCTACGTAAGATCCCGCGGACCCTTGTTTGGTCTCGACAAAGACTACTTTGCGGGGATCGACGTGCACATCCACGTTCCTGAGGGAGCTATTCCCAAAGACGGACCTTCAGCAGGTTGTGCGATCACAACGAGCATCGTGTCCGCAGTGACTCGTTTGCCCGTAAAGCGCACCGTGGCGATGACCGGGGAGATCACCTTGCGCGGTAGAGTCCTTGAAATTGGGGGCCTGAAGGAAAAAATCCTGGCGGCTCACAGAAGCGGGATTAAAACCGTGATCATTCCTAAAGAGAACGAGAAGGATGTGAAAGACATCCCCAAGGCGGCTCTGAAGGACCTGAAAATCGTGCTGGTAGACCATGTGGACCAAGTTCTCGTGAATGCGCTGGATATTAAGTCCGCAAAGGATCTATTTAAGGCGCGCCGGGACAACGCTCTGGGACTCAGGGCTCAGTACACCGGTCACTCCTATCAGCAGCAGCACTAAAACGAAGAGGCGCCCAGCACAGGTAGATGCTGGGCGTTATTAGCGGGCCTCCTCCCAAACGGCATTGTCTCAGGGCAAACTTGCCCTCTATAGTGTTCGGCCGGAGGGTCCTTTGAATCTGCAGCCACAGCAACAGCTTACGTTGTCCGAGTGCCAAGAGCTACAGCGGCTAGCTGGCCTCTATGCGGACAGGTGTGAACTGTTCACGTCGATTGCTCAGTACAAAAAAGCTCGGCAGGGATTCCTTGAGCTGGGTGAGTTCAACTCCTATCTGCGCTGTCAGGAAAAACTGCTAAGGCTTTACGCTGAGACCATGCAGTTTGACAAGCTGGACCAGCTGCAGATTTCCATAGAAAAAAAGCTAGCCAGCGCTGGAGTGAAGCTCAACTCCCGTATTCACTACACTCTGGGCATCAGTGCTACTTACCGGCGTCAGTACGATGTTGCCTTGGCTCACTTTCAGGAATCGCTCAAGCTGGCCCTAGCTGAGGACAACAAAAAAGACGTTTGTTTCGCTGTCAGCGGTCTGGCCATCACCCACTCCAACATGGAGAACTACCAGGAAGCTCTTCGAGAGATCTACAATCTGGAGGTGTTCTTTCAGGTGATGCCGCTTGAAGAGGTGCGCACAACTTCAAGGATTCTTAATGCTGCGATTCTTCGCAAGCTCGGTAAGTATGAAGAGGCCAAGGAAATTTTGTGGGACTGCTACACCTCCATTGCCACTAGCAAAAATCTTTATCAGTACATTTTTCTGCTGTTTTCCTTAGGGCGTCTTCACGTGGATGCAGGGGACTTTTCCATGGCCTCTGTGTATATCAAACTGGCTAAAAGCTCCTGCGACCCTAAGAATCTAGTGTGGCTCTCACAGCAAATTGAAGAAGTGGCTCAACGTCTAAAGACCAGCGATGAGCCTCGTTACGACCTCGTGTACGAAGAAGGCTCCTCCTCAGTGACTGAGCGGCGCAAGGGCCAGGTGCAGTTTCGCAATCAATTCGTTCTGCTGGATTTACTCAAACTTTTTTTGCGGAACCCCGGGGAAGTTTTTTCCAAGGAGAAGCTGGTTAAAGAAGTGTGGAAGCAGGAGTACAATCCAACAGTTCATGACAACAAAATCTACGTGACTATTAAACGGCTCAGAAAACTGATCGAGCCGGATTTTGATAAGCCAAAGTACATATTTCGCGGGAAGAACGGCTATTACCTCAGTAAAGAGGCGACCGTTTTTCTTGATTCTGGGACCAAAAAAGGAGGTGCCCGTCATGCGGAGCTTTAAGACCTTTTTCTCAATCACAGCTTTGATACTAGCCATTGTTCTTGGTGCTGGGGATCTAAAGGCTCGCACCATATTTAGTGATGCTCCTTTCCCTTGGGGAACGGAAACGCCGTTCAATTGGGAGTCGCTCAATGGCGTTTGGCGTGCAGAGTCGGCCCAGGGAGCCACATCGCCCCTTCTTTTTAAGTTCAGGGTGGTTCCGCGAGCTGGCGGTGTCCTTTTAGTGTCCTCCCAGGTCTCCATCGAGAACGCACGGAATGTGATTTCCACGGGCTATGGCTTTGTGGTCGTGGACCAGAGGTCTCTGAACGTTGCCTATTTTGGCGACGGCATCGTGCCGCTGGCAGTTATTCGGGATTATCCGGGAGCTAACCTCTATCCCAGCTGGGCTCGGAAAGACCTAACGTTGACGTGGGTTTGGGATGCGAACAACCCCAATTTCGTGTACCAGCACATGAAAATGGAAAAAATTTCTAATGAGTCTGACCTTTGAATGTGACTCGACAAAGCTAATTTTTGCCGCTATAAACGCGGCTTCGTTTAGGGGCTTAGCTCAGTTGGTAGAGCGCCACCCTTACAAGGTGGATGTCGTCGGTTCGAATCCGGCAGCCCCTACCAAACTCCTCCGGTCGAGGAAATAGTGGATCAGTTTGGGCTTTTACCTCCTCAGGGTGAGTGTAGGAGGGATCCATGGTTTCGGTAACTTTAGATCAAGCAACGCACCTTTTAGAGGCTTCAGGCTCGCCCTGCCTGCTCGTCGATCCCGATGCTAAAATCCTTTATGCCACCCGCGCTCTGAAAGAGGTGAACTTTGAGGCCTTCAGAGGAGTTGAGGGACGACTGTTTTCCGACCTCTTTGACGTTTTGGCCGATGGCCAGTCCCTCATCGAAGCTGCCCAGGCCGAATCAGCCTTAAAGCTTTATTTAAGACACGGTGACGACCTAGGGTCCTGGAGGGTGAGCGCCCTTGAGCCCCTGGGGTTTGTCATTTCCGTAGAGACTCAGATGGTGGGCGTGAACCGTCAGGTCTTTGAGGGCTTGGAAGATTTTGTACAGAATTCTCGGGAAGGCTTTCTTAAGACTCGTTTGACCGGGGAGATCATCGAAGCCAACTCCAGGCTTTGCGAAATGCTGGGCTACAGCCGTAAAGAAGTCTTCCAGATCGGCAACATGGCAGACTTCTTTTTTGATTTGAGTGAGCGCCAAGAGATGATCACTGAGGCTCTAGAGAAGGGCCACTCGAGGGGCCGAATCCAATCCTTCCGAAAGAAAAATGGCAGCACTCTTTATGGCGAAGTCAGCGCGGTACTCATTCATCGCAAAGGTGAGGAACCCTTTCTCACGGGCTACATCGTGGATGTCACAGATCGCGTGATAGCCGAGAAGGAAGCTCGCCGCGCCCAGGACCTGATTTCCAGGATGATGGACTCAACCGAAGATGGAATCTTCGTCACGGATTTGAACGGTGTGTGCCTTTTAGCCAATCGAAGCTTGGCCGATATTTCTGGCATTCCTTATGAACAGTTGATGGAGGGCGAACGAGAGCTGGTACTGCCCTTCGACAAGAAGCCCGGTAACGACGATACCAACATTATCATCGATAGGGGCGGTACCATCATAGAAGAGGAGGCCGTGGAATTTCCCGATGGCACCTCGCGGGCTTATCATATTTCTCGCTCCCCGATTCGTAACGATCAGGGGGATATATTTGCTACCTTCGGAGTGGTCCGAGACATCACCGACAACTACCAGCTGCGTCGCCAGCTTGAAGAAAGCTTTGAGCGCTTTAAGGTCTTTATTGAGGAGATTCCATTTGCTGCGGCGATGTTCGATGCCCAGGCCAAGTACGTCACCTACAGTAACAAATGGGCTCGCGACTTTCACGGCGGGTTGATCGATCCAGAAAGTGTTAATTTCTTTCAACAGCATCCTTTCCTGCAAAAGCATTTCGCCGGCCCTATAGAGTCCTGTTTGCGGGGTCAAACATGCACGAGGGACAGTGACCACTATGTCGATGACACGGGTGAAACCCATTACTTCCGATGGTCCATGGTTCCGTGGGCTGATGATAATAAGATTAAGGGCTTCATTTTGACGGTTGAGAGTCTCGATGCCGCTAGAAAGATGGAATCAGCCTTAGAGCAAGAGCGGGCCAAGTCCTTAAGAAACTCCAAGCTAGCGGCTCTTGGTGAGATGGCAACAGCCATCGCCCACGAGATCAATAACCCCTTGGCTATCATTCAGACCAGCAATGATTTGGTTCGGCAGTATCTTCTGAGAGAGGAAATTCCAGTAGAAAACTCTCTTGTGCACATCGACCGAGTCCGTAACACCGTCGAGCGGGTCTCCCGGATCATTCGCAGTTTGATGAACGTCTCTCGCGACTCTTACAGCGAGCCACTTCAGCCTGCCGTGGTTGCTGAGATAGTTGAAGACTCTACGCTGCTTTACCGGGAAAAGTTCCGGCTGCAGTTGATCGATTTTGAATTGGACATGGATGAGGATGAGCTAGAGTTGGTGCTTTTTTGTAAGAGGGTTCAGATCGCCCAGATCATCATCAACCTGCTGTCTAACGCGTTGGACGCGGTCAAGGATGCCGAGGTCAAAAAGATCGTTTTCAAAGGGCGAAGCTCGGGAGGATTTTTTGAGTTCCGCCTGGTGGATAGCGGCGGGGGAATAGATGAGGCTGTGGCCGATAAAATTTTTGATCCTTTTTTCACCACCAAGCCCTATGGTGAAGGCACAGGCTTGGGCTTGAGCATTTCCCGGGAGCTGGCCGTGGGGCAGGGCTGCGAGCTGTATTTGGATAAGGAAGCGGAAAACACCTGCTTTGTACTTAGAGTGCCCCTCCGTCAGCTCTCAGTGATTACCGAGTGATGCTGTCTTTTCAATATCTTATTTGCAGGTTATGGTGGCGGCCCTGAGCCATGAGGAGAATCGGATGAACAGTTGGGATCAGTGGGAGAAGCTGCAACAGGTACATCAGGCGGCGCGCGGTGAAGAGTGGGAGTCGGGCGCACTGAGACTTCTGCCTAAGCTAAGATACGAGCTGATTTTTAATGAGGCTAAAGAGGGGCCTGACGGCTGGCCTTATCTGTTCG